>NZ_NFUX01000118.1:0-11392 GCF_002264385.1 Paenibacillus sp. VTT E-133280 | reverse complement strand
ACCGTCCTTATAAGGACGCCGAAGGCGTTTTAGTTTGTTGGCTTCTATGGAGTTAAATGGGTAGACCTATCCTGAGTCCTCTGCACATGGGCAGAGCTTTAGCGCTATTCAATTAGCCGCGCAAAGTTCTAACTCGGATAAAATCTATCACACGTAACCCTCCGTTCATAAAAAGTTAAGTCGAGTTTACCACATCCTTTATTTGGTGGCAAATCTGTATTTTATATCTGTTGAGCACTTCTCTATTTTAATATCATCCAAGAATTCTAAAAATTGATTGCATAGCATATAGATATAATTTGATATGAATAGGAGGTGTGAAGACATTGCCTGTCCTCTCTACAAGCACAATCATTAATTTACCTGTCGACGGTACCCGTCCAATAGATCAAGTTGTGATCGAAGTAGTTAACAATGGATCAGCTGGAGCGGCTTGTTATTTAACGGGTTTAGCCAATAGTGCAAGTCCTCAGACAGTCTTTATTGAAGAATTATTTGAGCTGCAATATCGGGAAACGTTAAGTAAGACCTACCCTATTGTAGAGGATTTATTTCAATTTAATTTTGTGTATTCACAGGAGCAATTAAAGATTCAGGTTTTTCTTGTGGATGTGAACGGTGTCTGGACGGCTGTTAATCTGGATGTGTTTCAAGTAAGCCGTATAACCTCGGAAATACGTGATAACGTATCGGTTACATCGACTGACTTCGCAGCGATCAGCTTTATGAGGAGTCCTGCCTTTACTATTCCACAAGGACTTGCGGCTGAAATTAGACCGGCTGCTTTAGATATTCTATCCAAGAGACCTGTGCGTTATATGGTCGTTGCAGGTGGAACTCTGGATGGGACATTTGAAAATTTCCCTACACCAACTACGGATATTCCTGTCACGGACACAGCACTGCTTGTCAATTACACCTGCACTACGGTCACGGGTGGAAAGGTGATTATGCAAGGTACAGGATCAGGGATCTCTGGTGCGTATGCGAATTTGGCCGTTAACTTGCTTAACGAGCGGCTCTCTTACGAGCTTCAGGATGAGCCGGTTACTTTGGTAGTTAACTCACTCTCAGGTGATGATGATCTCGCCGTCACTTTTAAGATGTCCGAGCAATGGTGAGCGTTCTACACTTAGATACCGCGATAGGGATACCCAAGGAACGAAAATCATATTGTAAAAAGTTTACTTATGATATAAGTTATAGGAAGTTGAATCGCAATAAACGGGTGCTTGATGAAGTCAGGCTGAGATAGCGGCCTTATGCCGCTGACCGTCAATCTGATCTGGGTAATGCCAGCGTAGAGACGTTATTGTCGAGCATCCTTTTTTTTGATGCCATGCGCAAGCCTACCCATTAATGGGTAGGCTTTTTAAAATTACTCACATCATGCGAGCAACGAATCCAAGAACCTAGAAGGGAAGTTGTTGAAGCATGGAACAAGCTAAGCAAGGACAAAGGCAAGGACAACAAGACAAAGGGACGAGGTCACGGGGATTGAAGCTGACTGATATGCTGGTAACCATCGTGATCGCGGTCGTATTCGGAATTATCTATAAAATCTGGGGACCGATGTACGACGTGGTCAAACCGCTGGGTACCCATGCGGAGCAAACGATATACGGCATGTGGTTCATTGCCGGGACGTTCGCGTTTCTCATCATCCGCAAGCCGGGAGTGGCGCTTCTGGCTGAGCTTGCGGCGGCTTCCGTTAGTGCGCTATTGGGCAGTGAATGGGGGCTTTCGACCTTGTATTACGGCGCGTTGCAGGGATTGGGCGCGGAGTTAGTCTTCGCGATTTTCCTCTATCGCAACGCGAACGTCTGGGTCACGTCGCTGGCCGCGCTCGCGGCGGCGGCGGGTTCGTTGGTGCTGGATTTCGGCTACGGTTACATTGAATCGTTGTCCGCTTGGAACTATACGCTGCTGATCGGACTGAGGGGACTCGGAAGTATCGTCATCGCCGGTATCTTCGCCTTCGGACTGTCCAAAGCGCTTGAGCTCACAGGCGTAACCAAAGTGTTGAGACCGGCGTCCAAGGCGGACTATGACGCATTGACACGACTATGACGCCTGGAGTCTCCATAGCTGCGAGAGTTAAGAACCTAAAGCTTAAGTTTGCCGGAGAGGACTCCTTGTTGTTCAAGGGCATTTCCCTTTCTTTCCACCAGGGGGAGAAGACGCTGCTGCTCGGCCCGAGCGGATGCGGGAAGTCGACGCTGCTGCAGGTGTTGAGCGGTTTGATTCCCGGTTCGATCGAAGTTCCGATGATCGCTGAAGAGACATTTGTTCCCGAGCGATGGGGATACGTATTCCAAGATCCGGATACGCAGTTCTGTATGCCATATGTGGACGAGGAGATGGCTTTCGTTCTCGAGAACATGCGCGTCCCCCGCGAAGAAATGGCAGGTCTGATCCGCCTTTATCTCGCTCAAGTCGGCTTGAATATTCCTGATATCCATATCGCAATCCAATCGTTATCGCAAGGGATGAAACAGCGATTAGCCATAGCTTCCGTTCTGGCTATGGAGCCAGAAGTGATTTTCCTGGACGAACCGACAGCGCTGTTGGATAGCGAGGGTACGGAGCTGGTATGGTCTGCGATCAGAAGCCTGTCCGAAGGCATTACCTTGATCGTCATTGAACATAAGATCGAAGGCGTAATCGACTTTTTCGATCGGATCGTCGTGTTATCCCGTGAAGGAGTAGTTATCGCTGACGGATCGCCGACGGAAATCTTTTCAGCTAAAAGGAGAGAGCTACAAGAATACGGAATTTGGTATCCGGGCGTCTGGGAGGACTATATCGAGAATAAATCCCGGAGGTCAGACTGCATTACTCGTTATTCAAACGCAAACGATCGGGAAGATGTCTATCTGGAAATGGACAGGTTTCGCGGGAAACGAGGGAACAGGGCGGTCATCGAAGTAGGGAGGGCAATCGTCACCCCTGGTCAATGGATCGGGATCATCGGCCATAACGGAGCGGGTAAGAGCTCCTTGCTGCTCTCGATCATGCGACTGATTAAGACCGAAGGGATATGCAAGATAGCAGGCCGGGAAGCGGAGCATGTTGCGCAAGCGGCCGAGCATATCGCATTCGTTTTTCAAAACCCCGAATTTCAATTTGTAACACATTCGGTACGGGAAGAGATCGAGTATTCGTTGTTGCTGGATGGAGTTCATTGCGAAATTCGGCGTGCGAAGGCGTATAAGCTAATGGAAGAACTTTATTTAGAGGACGTTGCCTCGCGGCATCCGTATCAGCTGTCGATGGGGCAGAAGAGACGATTAAGCGTCGCGACGGCGATCGTAAAAGGGCAACACATATTGCTGCTAGACGAGCCGACCTTTGGGCTGGACGCACGGAATACGTTCTCTTTGCTCGAGAAGCTTGAGCGGCTGCTTTCGGCGGGAGCCTCGATTATTATGGTCACGCATGATGCGCGGATCGTAGAAAATTTCTGCACAGCGTCATGGAGAATCGAAGACGGGAGACTTACTGATGTTATTGACCTTTCCCCACCGGGAAACCTGGCTACACCGCGTCAATCCTACGCTTAAGATCGTTCTGTTCTCTCTCTGGTTCGCGGCAATTATTCTCATCCACGACTTTAACGTCATGGTGAACGTAGCCATCGGCTCGATGCTGCTGCTTCCGTGGTCCGGGCACCCATTGCGCAGATTGCTGTTATACACCTCCCCTTTCTTGCTGATGTTCGTGTCTACATCTACGGGGATGATGTTCTTCGGCAAGGGAGAGACGGAGTAGGTCCGATGGGGATTAGTGAACATTACGGAAGAAAGCTTCTACAGAGGGCTGCATCTGGGGTTCAGGGCACTGAGCATGGCGTCGGTCGGGCTTCTGTTCGGTCTGACGACGAGGCCGGTAAACCTCTTCTACTCCTTAATGCAGCAGGGGAGATTACCGGCTAAGTATGCTTACAGCTTCTTGGCCGCGATGCGGCTGGTGCCTATTCTCGCAGAAGAATTCCAGACCTTGCACCACGCATTGAAAGTCAGGGGAATACGCAAACGAGGGAGGATATTTAACTTCTACCAGCTGTTGCAACGATACGCGATCCCTTTGCTTGCCCAAAGCATACGACGCGCCCATAGAATCGCGGTGGCTATGGAGGCGAAGCGGTTTTCCGGGCAGGCCAAGAGAACTTATTATTATGTTATTGGCTTTACGTACCGCGACGTCCTATTCACCGCATATGCGGTCGGCGTATTCTGGTTGGCATTCCTGGCCGGAATCGAATGGCCTTACGCGGACATTACCGATGTTCGTTAAGCCGTAAAGGATGACATGCACAGATTCGTTGGTGGTTAGAGAATGATTCTGATCTTATGCCATCGTTCAGTAACAAAAAAAGCAGAAACTCGGATATAAAGAGTTTCTGCCTTTTTATTGGATTAAACAAATCTTTCGCTACACTATCCAGCATCTTCTTGAGTATCTGAAAGCGGCAGGATTAGTCTGTTAAGCCTCGCCGCAATGTAAATAGGTCTGTCAAAGCCTCAGTAGACAGCTCGGTAATCCAGCCTTCGGAGCTGGAGATGACATTATCGCTTAGCTGCTGCTTACTCTCCAGCATCTCATCAATTTTTTCTTCGAGCGTCCCGAGGGCGATGAATTTATGCACCTGTACATCGCGCGTCTGGCCCATCCGATAGGCGCGGTCCGTCGCCTGGTTCTCAACGGCCGGATTCCACCAGCGATCGAAGTGGAATACGTGGTTGGCTGCGGTTAGATTCAGACCGACACCTCCAGCTTTAAGTGAAAGGATGAACACATTCGGCTGATCAGTCGGTGGTGCATCTGGACGACTGGATCTTTCGTCCACAGAAGGTATAGGCGTCTGGAATCGCTCAATCATTCGGTCACGCGCCTGTTTGGAGGTACTGCCGTTCAAATAAAGGACGGGCTCTCCCAGCTCCTGCTGTAGAACAGCCTGAAGCATTTTTCCCATCCCGACATATTGCGTAAAAATGAGACAGCGCTCATCCTCTGCACGAAGTTCCTTCACCATATCCAGCAGTCTTTCAAGTTTAGAGGAACGGTTAATGAGTGGACTGGTATCCAGTTTATTGTCCGAATCGGTTTCAGGGAGGGCCTCCTTGGTCAGAAGCATCGGGTGATCACATAGCTGCTTAAGTCCGGTCAAAGCCCCAAGAATGGCGCCCTTACGCTCAATACCTTCCAACTTCTGCATACGTTCGAGCAGTCCGTTTACGGTCTGGTCATAGAGCGCAGCTTGTTCAGCTGTGAGATGAACGTAGGTCTTCATCTCATTTTTATCTGGAAGATCGAGTTGGATGTTAGGATCCTTCTTCTTACGGCGTAGCATGAACGGCTTCACGAGATTTTGTAGGTCCGCTGTACGTTTCTCGTCACGTTCCTTCTCAATGGCATTACTGAATCGATCGTTAAAGGCTTTGGCACTACCCAGATAACCTGGGGTTATAAAATCATAAATGGACCACAGCTCAGATAATCTGTTCTCTATAGGTGTTCCTGTCAGCGCAATCCGGTGTAAAGCCGGGAAGCTACGTACAGCTACCGACTGCTTCGTTTGAGCATTCTTGATATTCTGTGCTTCGTCCAGGCAAATTGCCGCCCAAGTGAATTCCTTCAGCAACTCCTGATCAAGCGCTGCAGTCGCATAAGAGGTGAGTACCACGTCAGCTTGCGAAGCAGCGCCATAGAAGAAGCCTGCGTCCAAACGGCGGCTTCCGTAGTGCAGCATCACATTCAAAGAAGGCGCGAAGCGCTGCAATTCCTTCTGCCAGTTGCCCAACACGGAGGTAGGGCAGATGATCAGAGCAGGCCAACCCGGTGGGTCGGTCTGGCGGCGGGATGAGCTAGGATCGGTATTTTCTTTGATATGAAGTAAATATGCGATGAGTTGGACGGTTTTACCAAGCCCCATATCATCGGCTAGACAAGCCCCCAAACCAAATTGACGCAGGAAAGTCAGCCAAGCATATCCCTCATGCTGATAGGTGCGTAGCTCTGCCTGGAGTCCTGCGGGTACTGGGGGCTTCGGCCACTGTGAGCGCTGGCCGAGCTGACCAATGAGGCTGATTAAATGCTCGGTTAGTTCTACCTCGAGCCGCAGGCGCGTCGCATCCTCTTGAAGCTGCTCTTCTGTAGCCTCAGCATCTGCATCCTCACTCGCTTGTAGCAAATGAAGCTGAAGCACATCTTGGAAAGACAAGCCTTGCGACTTGTCCATACCTGCCATGGCTCTTTGAATTTGCGCCAGCAGTGCGGGATCGAGCGAGACCCATTTGCCCTTGAAGCGGACGAGCCGTTCTCCTCTTGCGACCAGCTCGGCAAATTCAGCTTCGGTGAGGTCGACGTCGCCGATGGAGATTCGCCAATCGAAATCGACGATCGAATCCAGACCGAAGAGCGACTCGCCGCCGCTGCGTTTGTCCTCGCCGGAGCTGATCTTGGCGCGCAGGCGCGGTTTTTTCCGGCTGGCGGCTTCCCACCACGCCGGCAGCAGCACTTGCCAGCCTGCTTCCAGCAGCCGCTGGCTCTCGGCGGTTAAGAACCGCCAAGCGATGGCATCGCTGAGCGGTTCAGCCAGCACGTCGCCGCCCGCCGCGAAGCGCTCGGGCGGCAGACTGCCGCGGAGGCGCTCCAGCCATCCCGCGGCGCGTTCATGCACGTGGGCCGACCATGCTGTCGGCCACAAGCCGTGCGGCTCGCCATCATCGGCGAGCCTGATGGGAACAAGCGCGGATTCATCGCGCTTGTCCTGAAGGATCAGCTGCAGCCGCCAAGGGGATTCATCCCCTTCCGGATCCAGCAGCTGAAGTGCAGGCCGGAAAGGCGCGGTATCCGCCTTCCAGCCAATGGCGATAAGCCATGCAGCGGTATCCATGCCCGCTGAAAGGGCCCCGCTTCTATCGAATAGAAGCGGGAATTCGCTCCGGAGGTCGCCTGCCTCGGCCTCCGTGCTGTAAAACCTCTGCGATACGGCGGCGGAGAACGCCGCGCGTAATCCGCGGCTAAACTCGCTGCCGTCATTTAGCGCCTCTAGGGCCCCTTCGGCAGTGTCATTCTCCACTGCCACCTGCGCAAAAGCGTCCTCATCCCAGGTCCATTGCAACCTCCCGGCGCGATAAGCGGAGATATCGGGAATATACTGTTTATTCTCCAGACATATAGCCAGAAGTGGCGCCAGTTCAGTGAGATGGGCGGCATCGCCCTCCCAGTTCCATTCGATATGCGCCAGCAGCTTCTGCTCTGCAAAGAAAGGGAGGACCTGCTCCGCAGGTAGAATCACTAGCTCCATACCTTCGCCAGTTGGTTGAACCGTTAACTCCGTACCATAAAAAGATGCCTCATGCCAGGCGAATAACCGCTGCTTAAGCTGCAAGCCGGGCACGAGATCTTCTCTTTCATTCATTCCATATATTAAAGCATCGCCATACTGGCTTAATGCAAGCCGGATGGTCAGCGTGCGCAAATGCATGTTCATGGTATTAGCTTTCCTTTCCGAAGCTCCTCTTGCAACGCACGGAGTCTGCTATGCTTTGTGGTGAAGGCAATGAGGAACTCTTCCCACCGTTCTTCTTGTTTCATTTTTTTATACAGCTTGGATAATCGCTTCAATAGTTTCACAGCCGCTTTGTAGCTATGTCTATTCTTATCCAGCACAAATCTTTCGACGGCCTGGTGGTAGAAGGGAAGCAGAACTCCGGGTGCGTTTTTCTCCATAGGCTGGAGGTCTGTAACACGAAATTCGGAAGGCAGCTTACCGATGGACAGTTGATAATCCATCCATGTCTGCCATTTTTCATAGGTAATTAACTTTTCTTCGTATACTTCTCCAGAGATAGGTAACATGGCGGCTAATGTATTCCACATCTGAGGCTCAGCTTCAGGAAGATGGCGAACGGCCTCTTCCCATCTGTTCGAATAGGTATTCAGATTATAGAGTCTGCTGCTCAGCAGTGGACCGGTCTGAACAAGCCAGCCCACCAATCGTGACCATTCCCCTGCATCCAGAAGCGGGGAGGTGAAGCTCATCAGCTCATCAGGATGGAGACCTGGGCGCTCGGCAGCTGTATTCAATAATTCCCAAGCCTTCGGGTCATCCTTCAGATAAAAATACATGAGGCTCTGGGCAAACAGCCAAGCATGGCGTGACAGGGAAGCTCCTAACTCACTCTCTGCCTGCTGAAGCTGTTTGATTTCATCAAGGTAAAGCTTAGTTCCACCTGTATTCGGATAAATCCAGTTTCTCCACAGCAGGTCATAGCATAGTGAAAAAGAGGGCTGATCCCGCAAGCGATCGCGCGACTCCGTCAACATCTCGCGCCGCAAGTAGGTGAGGGTCTCGACAATATGCGGCCACAGATCATATTCCTGCTCCTGCTCGGAAGACAGCGGGAGTGTGCTTTTTAACAGACGTGTAATTGCTTCCTGTAGCTCTGATACCGCTACTTGCGTGTAATACCCGAGTGATGAGGTGAAGGCGACCTGACCGGGTAGATTAGCGGAAGGCTTAGCCAGCTTTTCTAGAAGAAAAAGATGGGCATGCAGAGTAAATAGCTTGTCCTTTTCCGGTGATAACTTCGGCTTAAATTTAGTAATGGAGGATAATGCTCGATCCACATATTCAGGATTCCGAGTGGTATGTGCCAGAGGCGTGATGCAGGATGCAAAATACTCGCGCCACTCCGTGATGCCTCCGTCAGCGATGCGGCTGGCATGTTCTTTTAGCTGCTGCTGGTGCTTTCCATCGGCTCCGGCAGGTGAACTACTTGATGTTTTTGGAAGAAAAGCTGCGGCCTTGGCGTTAGCTAGAACTTGTACAGACCTATTCTGTTGTTCAGCATAATGGAGCAGCACGGCTGCCATATGCTTACAATGACCTGAAACAGGGCAGTTACAATGACATCGAGTGAAGCTGTCCAGATCAATCGTAACGCGGTAATCCTCTCTACCCTCAACAAGGGCGCTGATCTTAGATGGCTCCATCATAGTGAACGAACGAATACGGCTTTGCTTATAATATTGGAACCCTCGTTTGAGGGTGAGGTCATCGAAATAATAGGCGACATTCTGGATGAGTTTAGTCCACTGCGTATCATCCATAGTATAAGTTGGTTGCATACAATTGGTCTCCTGTAAGAAAAATGGTCGTTATTTGACTTTCATTATATCATTTCTTTTTGAGTAGGATGTTTTGGGGTTGTAATGAATGCGAAATTGCGGGCTTGTATGGAATGTGGGGCCTAAACATATACTAATCGTGCTGTATTGTGAAGTATAGATCAAACAAAGGTCAAAATTGGTCAAATAAATAAAAAGAACTGATTTAGTCGTCTTAAATCAGCTAATTTACCTGAATTTGAGCAATAATCGCCTTAAATCGGTTTTGTTATTCCTCTTATAGGGGACTATAATAAGGTCATAGGTCAAATAAAGTCAAAGTCAATGAGAGGAGAATGGATAATGTTTGATTTGGTTCCTTTTGGTAAACGTAGAGAGGATGCTTTTGGTATGTTGGCTAAGTCTTTAAATGATGTTTTTAATGATGATTTTTTTGCGCCGATCAAGAGCTCCACGATGTCCTTCAGAACGGATATTCGCGAGAGTGAGCAGGCTTACCTGATTGAAGCTGAACTTCCTGGCTTTAAAAAAGAAGAAATCGACATTGATTATGCCAGTCCTTACTTGACGATTAAAGCGGTGCGGAAGGAAGAGAATGCGGAGGAGAACAAGGAGCATCAAATTGTACGTAGAGAACGTCGATATGGTGAATATCTTCGCAGATTCTATGTTCAGGATATTGCAGTGGAAGAGATTCGCGCGTCTTTAAAAGACGGATTACTGAAGCTGGAGGTTCCAAAACAGCAAAAACCGCAAGGGAAACGCATTGAGATTCAAGATGGAGATTCTAGCGCTTCGCAGTCTGAATAAGCATAATTTAGACGGAATTAGTTTCCGTTCAGCATCTTAGAGATAGGCAGCGAGCTTTTAATATAAGGTTATGTATAGAAGGCGCATTGTAGTGGAGGATTCCGGCTATGGTGCGTCTTTTCTCGGAATCATACGATGAGTTGTATTTAATAAAGCGTTGAAAGGAGGAATCCGAGTGGCTAACAACAGCTATTATGATGCTTTGGGCGTGAGCAAAACAGCAACTAAACAGGAAATTAAAAAGGCTTATCAAAAGCTGGCCAAGAAGTGGCATCCCGATGTGAACAAAGCCCCTGAGGCAGAGGCGAAATTCAAAGAAGCAGCTGAAGCCTATGAAGTGCTGAGCAATGAGGAGAAACGCAAGCTTTACGATGAGGAGCTGCTTTATGGGGCTCAGCGTGGCAGAGGTGGTGGAGGTGCGTCGAGCGGAGCCTCTTCGTGGGATTCAAACTTTGGTGGAAGCTGGGGCGGCGGAGCTTATTCTGCAGGAGGTTCTGGTATTTCGGAGGAAGATTTGTTCGGAATGTTTTTTGGGAATCGGGGATCGGCGGATCGCGCTGGCTTTGATTTCTTTTCTAGTAGTGGTAGTGGGCGTTCGAACGGCAATCCATGGGGTGAGGCGCGCAGTAGGGCGCAGGCGCAGCTGGATATTACGTTGGAGCAGGCCTATAAGGGAGCAACTGTAAGAGTGCAGATCGGTGATAAAACTGTGGACGTTCAAGTTCCGGCGGGATCTAGTGAAGGCACAATTTTAAAAATCGCAGGTAACACTCAGAATGGCATAGCTCCCGGTGGCGATATACTGCTGGCACTTCATATTCTTTCTCATGATATATACGAGCTTCGAGCTGGCGACTTATACGGCACGGTTGAAGTTGCTCCATGGCAAGCGGTATTAGGTGGAGAGGTGAAGGTTCCATTACCGGGTGGTGGTGCCGTGAAATTGAAGATTCCTGCAGGAATTCAAAGTGGTAAAACGCTGCGCATCCCGAGTAAAGGTTTTAAGCGAGAAAATGGTACAAACGGTGATATTTTATTTGGAATTGACATTGTTGTCCCTGAGCCAATCAGCGAAGCGGAGAAGAACTTGTACCGTAAACTAGCCGAATCGAGCCTTTTCGAGGCCAGAGCTAAACGTCAAAGCGCTAGCGCGCAGCGCGAGAAGGCTAAAGTGGGTAATTAATTAGGTAGGTAGAGAGGTAGAAGTAAAGGTGATTTCGCGTGTTCGAGGTCAACTCTAGCTGGTGAATAGGGGAAATGGAATGCTAGTTGTAGAAAAGTAACTTGATTAGAAACTAACTATAGAAGAGACTTATGCTGAAACGAGTAGTGAAGGCACGTCGGGTAAAACAAAGGTAAAAATACCTTGGATCGCGTGGATTTCGGCTCGGTGAGCGAAAAGAAGAGCAAAAATGCCACGGATTGCACCGAATGTGACTTAATG
>NZ_NFUX01000184.1:0-323 GCF_002264385.1 Paenibacillus sp. VTT E-133280 | reverse complement strand
GAGTCGATCGTTCCCAGTCCTGAATTTTTAACAGTTGCTTGGAGTTTCTGCACCATAGGATCCCTCTTCAACTCATCCCAACCCATCAGAGTAGCAACCGAGGTGATCAGATTCGTGACTGCTTTCTGAGCCGTCGTCGGGATAGAAGAATTCCCTATTGCACTTCCGCCCCCAAACCTTTCGAACATACCGCCAAGAACACCGAGCTGTTGAAAAAGTTGATTTGCCTGCCTCTTGTTCTCATCCTGTGCGCCTTGAACACCTTTTATTGCACCTCGAATGATGTCTTCCAGTTTTTCCGCTTCTACCGTCAGTTCGTTGAT
>NZ_NFUX01000085.1:0-26951 GCF_002264385.1 Paenibacillus sp. VTT E-133280 | reverse complement strand
GGCGTTGGTGATGCCGTCGGTTCAGGCGTCAATGTCGGAGCTGATGTCGGCACAACCCCTTTGCCAGGACTAGCAGAAGGAGATACAGGATAGATAATCTGAGGCGCAGGCGTAGGTGTTGGTTTAAGCGCTGCCATAGCGTCTTTCTTTTGTTGTATTAAACGTTCGAGCTGATTCTTCATAACTTCGGTTAACTTCTGTTCTTCCTGTAAGTATTTCATATGCTGTTCCAGAGCAAAAGGTGGCAATCCTTCCAAGGATAGCGGCTCCCTATTCCATTGTTGACCATTCATTAAAAGCTGCTGGGAAGCAGTTATCGAAAACGCATTAGCATTCGGATTTAAAGGCGAAGCCACGCGAACGGTTCCTTCCAAAACCCCCAGATATCCATTATTTCCTAGCCCTCCAATCAGAGCTGGATTCCCTTGATTAGGATTAACGCTAACAAAAAACTCTGTGCCCATAACGCCCATGATAGCCGTCGGTGTCTCAATCTCGAACCTGGAGTCGCCATCCAGCTTCTTTTTCACCTTAATCAAAACTTGCCCGTTTTGTAGCTTCAGGCTTGTTTTTCCACCCAATGCCTTTGCGCTTTCGACTAATTGGCTAATGGTAAGTGTCGTCCCTGCTCCAATCGTAACTTCTTTGTTAGCGTCGAGATCGAGATTAACTTGTCCATCAGAACCCGTTATAATCGTATCGCCTTGCGTAATCGCCATCCCTTTAAAAGCGTTGAATTTCTTCGTCCCCCCGCTCTTTTTCACCTCAGACTTTCCTGAGACTGCGGTTATTTTCCCCACCTTAACGCTGTCCTTCGCCTCTGTGACAACCGCTGGCCAAAGAATGCTGAATATCAGCATAAACGACAATGTAAGCTTTAACGACTTCACCTTCATCGCAATCCCTCCAATTCATAGACATGGATTCCTTGCTCCTTGCCCTTTACCCTGATCTCTCCTAATGAAACAGCAGATACTCTATCTTTTACAAAAGCGTAGGTAGCCTCACTGATGAGGATTTGCCCAGGCTTGGCATTGCTTTCCAATCGGGCCGCTGTGTTGACGGTGTCTCCAATCGCTGTATAATCCATCCGTGTCTTGGAGCCGATATTCCCAAATACAGCAGGGCCAGTATGCACCCCAATACCAAATTTAACAACCAGTCCAAACCGTTCGAACAGCTTTTGTTCCACCGCCGCCGAACCTTGCTTCATCGCCCACGCAGCCTTTACTGCTTGCATCGGATGATCCTCCAACAGCAATGGAGCATTAAAAATCGCCATCGTGGCATCCCCGATGAACTTATCCAGCGTGCCATCATACTTAAAAATACAACTCGCGGTCAAATCCAGATACTCATTCAGAATCTCAACAATCTCCTCCGGTTCAGCAGCCTCCGACAACAGGGTGAATCCGCGAATATCGACGAATAGCAAGCTCAACTCTCTGCGGCTTCCTCCAAGCTTCAGCCCTTCCTGACCGTTCTTGAGAATTTGATCCACTACCTGCGGGGCAACATATCGGCCAAAAATATCCGTAACTCTACGCTTCTCCATCAATTCTTCTAAATATTGAAAGGCTATCACGATAATGCAGCTAACGATTAGAAAAGGAATCACGTAACCTAGTGAAATTACCGTTCCATGGTCATAAAAATAACGACCCGCAAAGATAAGTAGGGCAATGATGACCACAATGACCACATAGGAATATAACATCTTCACCTTACGGAATAGTAGATAGGCTAGGAGCGCAACAAAAAGCAATACTGCCTCATTCCACTTCCAGTCCAGCACCCGTTTATAATTATCGTCCAGCAAAGATTGAATGATATTCGCATGAATTTCCACACCATATAATGTGTTTTTCCCGCTAATTGGTGTTAGGAAGTCATCCTTGAACCCTGTAGCATATGGCCCAATAAGTACAATTCTATTCTCGAAATAAGATGGCGGTACCTCTCCGTTAAGCACTGCCGAATAAGGAATCTCCTCAAAGGCTCCTTTACTGCCTGAATAGGGGATATAGAAACGTCCAAAGTCATCTAGCGGGAGCTTCTGTGGATCAGCAGTGCCCCCCATCACCTCTTGATATTTCTGAAAGACTGTCCATGACAAACTATGAATTGGCTTTCTTTTATAGTCAAAAGAATAAAGCACCTTACGTACCACACGGTCGGTGTCGGTAATGGTATTAATATGGGCGGTTGCAGCGGCAGCCTCCCTCAAGGCCTCAAACGGCTCAGACAGCTCCAGTGCTTCAATCTTTCCTTGCTCGGTATTAGGTGCAAAGGTACCATATATGGGCAGAATAACATTTCCCGCCCGAGCGACAGCCGCAGCGAACTCGGCATCCGCCTCGGGATCCTCCGAACCCACCGGGAACGTCAGGTCAAACCCAATTACGGCTGGATGTCCCTCGGAAAGTGTATCTAGCAGCTGTGCATGAACATTTCTGCTCCACGGCCAGCTGCCGAAGTCCTCCAAGCTCTGATCGTCTATCCCGATAATCGCAATGGTAGTGTCCACTGTGCGCTCGTGCTGCATCACGCGATCTTGTAATAGATGATCAATGGAGTCGAGACTCCCTCTATACAGTAGAATCGCAAAAATTACAGTTAGCAGAAGTAAAATATGTGCTAGCTTTACTCTCAAGGTTCGTTTCTCCAATCTATGTATTATAGGATGAGTCCGAGCCAGCACTATAATAAGCGGTTAAATACGTTGGTAATTGATAAGCAAAGAAGATGGGATCAGTGGATAAAACAATAAGGAATACAAGTACCCATGGTTGAATACCCATTCCTGTGCCAATTAGAAGAAGTGCTTTAACCAGGAGAATAACTGCCGAATCATCGCGAATGACAAGTGTAATTACGAAAGAAATCATTAGGACTGTCAGCAGGAAGTTAGATTATCTATTAAAAATTTATTCAAAAATATTATATATGAAAAATCATATAAATAGTAAGAATTTCCTACTTTCATAGAAGAAAAGGGATAAAAAATGACAAAAGCAGACCAGAGTTCCCTCTGTCTGCCTTTGCCAAACTATCCTTATAAATTGATTATTCCATATAACAGTTTTGCAATTTCAGCCCGGGTTACTTTGCCACGAGGATCAAAGTTATTGTCACCCTTGCCGTCAAGGATTCTCTTGGCTTTCAATTCACTTACCGCTTGCTTCGCCCAGTCCGATACGCTGTTCATATCCTTAAAGCTTGCAGTAGCAGCACCAGAAGAGTCTGAACCAGCTTTGTACTGTACCAATTTCTGGAGGACTACAGCCGCTTCTTCACGAGTTATCGCATCTTTAGGCCGGAACTTGCCATCACTGCCTTGAATGAGCCCAAGCTGGACCGCCTTGTCTATCGATGAGGCATAATATGCATCCTCAGATACATCTGCAAAAGTACTTTGTGCGATAGTTCCACTAGCCTCATCCAATCCAAGTGAACGAATGGCTAGTGTAACAAAATCCGCACGGGTTACATTAGCTTGTGGACCATAATGTGTATCGTCGATACCCATAATCACATGCTTAGCCGTCAGCTTGGAAATGTACGACTCTGCCCAGTGACCAGCGGTATCACTAAATTGCTTCTGGTATTCCAGTACCGCGAAGGAAGAGAAATGATCTGTTGTAAAGGTAACGGCATTACCTTTAAAAACGCCACCCAAATATGTCAAGGTACTGCCATTTACATAATAGACGCCTGCAAAATCAGTATCGATCTTAGCAAGCTGTTCCTTCGTCAGCGTCAATGTAATGGTAACAGCACCTTTAAACTGGTGAATAGCCGTTTCTTTGCCGCCTGCTGTGATACTAAGGTTCAGCGTAACGGCAGCTCTGGATGGACTCATTCCAGCGACATTGGTTGGTACAGATATCGTACTTGTATCAACACTCAGCAGCAGCATATCGCTTCCGGCTGGGATCGCTGGTAAAGAGCTTGTTGGTACGCTTAATGTAATGCTGGAAGATACAATATTCAGACTCAGCTTCTTGTCGGCAGCCTGTTGGATGCTCGCTGCGTCAAGTGCAAGTTTAATCTGATCTTGGGTTAAAGCGCCTTTGCCTAAGCTAATCTTGATATTTCCACCTGTCGCAGCTTCCTCTATCAGCTTCTTCAATGCTGCAGAATTAGCAATATACATACCGTCACTTCCGAGGGTCAGTTCAACGCTTCCTTTTTCCGCTACAGGGGTAGCTGTAGGACTCGAAGACACTGTAGGCACTGATGAACCTACTGGAGGTGCCGGTGTCACTTCAGGCGATGGCGATACCTCTCGCGTCGGCGTCGGTGTTGGCATCGGTGTTGGCGTCGGTGTTGGCGTCGGTGTCACATCCTCTTTTCCAGTGTAAAAGCCCCAAATATCTGAAAGCACACTGCCGGAGTGATCATCCTCAACCTTTGTATACCATTGGTAGTAACTATCCGGATTCCGTTTGCTCCAAGTAACCTGAGTCTCCGCACCGCTCTCTACTTGCTGATTGGCTGCGACTTTCTGATCGCTGTAGACCTTAACGCCGATATAATCGGTAGCTACACGTTTTGTCACAGGCTGTAGATCCAGATCTAATACGAACTCATCTTTGCCTGGGAATTCATTTTCATCATAATAATTATAATCATCTAAATAAGGCGAATAAGTCTTCACACGCAGCTTATTGTTAGCAATATCGAACTGAAGCAGACGAATATAACCAAGTCCACCCTCTTCAGCACCTTGATAGTCTGCCAGCATTTGATACACACTGCGATCCGGAATACCGTCACCGTTATCATCCAGCTCGTCGATCTTCAGCTCAGCATCATGATAATGACCGGATAATGCTGCGATTACGTTCTTGTTAGGTTTTACAACCATCTCAAAAATCTTATCCGCAATAGGTGCGCGGTTATTAGAAACCAGCAAGTATTCATGGAGGCAAAGAATCGCTTTGCGCTCTGGATAACGGGCAACGATCTCATTCATCCATTGAATCTCTTCTTCAGCTAGTCCCCAGCCCATATATACGATAATAAAATCATTTCCATTTGCAGAAACCAAATCATAATGGCCCCGGTTGTTATCATAAGAGCCACCGAAGGTCGGCATATTCTTGAATCTCCACTCTCCAAAATACTCCCAGAACTTCGTATAATCCCCGGTTTGATGACCTACGTCATGGTTGCCCGCAAGCACACCATAAGGAATACCTGCATTTTCCAGAACCTTCATGTCCCGGTCAGCTTCCTCCCACTCATACTCCTGATAGGATTTATCTACGATATCACCTGTATGAATAACATATTTCAGCTTCAGGCTCTCTTTGTTGTCGGCAATCCACTTCACATTTTTCTGATAAATGTAAGGGTAGCTTTGGGAATAATATTGTGTATCCGACATCCATACAAAAGAGAAATCATAGGTGTCTTGCGTTACTGTCGGTGCAGTCTTAGCCACAGACGCAATCTCATCCTGAACCATAACAGCAATGCTATGTGCATTAGCAAATTGTCCTACGGTCACCGTCGATTTCAGCTCAAAATCCTCTGTACCGGCGATCAAATGATCCAGCTGCACCCACTTCTCTTCAGCAGGACTCCAAGCATAGAGACTTACTTTACGACCTGGAAGTGAATTCCCCTTCCATTCAATATCCACACGATCTGTAGCCTTAACGGAATCATCAAGCTTAATTTCATAACGCTGATACGGGAATTGCTCTACAGCATCGTTGATTAAATACTGTCCGTCCAACGCGCTTATTTTACTGTAATCATCACCGCTAAGTGCTGTTTCACCCGCAGGTACGGACTGTTTCGGCGGCTCTGTATCGGATGCATTTATAAACCCAGCGAAACCTTGCTCAGGATGGTTAGCATCATACTTAAATCCTCTAAAGAAAGTAACATTCATCTTATCATGGTTAGGATCTTCAACCTTAACCTTCAAAGTCGGATTAGTACCTACACCTGTCTCCCAGTTCGTAGGAGAAATAAGCTGGGGTGCAAATGGATTCTCATTCGGCACATGGAAGATAACTACTTTCTCTGCCTGATTGCCGATCTTGTCCAAGGCAGTGATAGAAAGCGTATGCTCTCCAGCCGTTAGCTTTCCGGAGGAAGTAGCATATGGAAGTTCAATACCTTTGCCATCGAGCTTCACGCTGACCTCGTCTACACCTGCGTAAGTATCCGTAATCTGAGCAGCAATTTCGAAATTACCACGATAAGTCTTTCCATCTTCAATCGATGCTTTGATGGATGGCGGCGTGTTGTCTACAATTACACTTGACGATACCTTAGATCCACCTTCAGTCAGTGTTACTTTATGTTCTCCATCAGCGGCTTCTTTAGTATTCCAGTCATACGCTTTCGAACGGAACAAATCCGATTTCAAATCGAACCGGAAACCGATAGATTCATGCTTACCTGCGCTGTCCCCCATCTTAATTTCTTTATCACGTTCTGCATAAGCAGGGTCCCAAATCTCAGTGCCGTCTGCAAGTAGTAGGCGTACATTTTTCACTTCGAAATCATCTTTATTCTCCTCGGGACGTGGGTCAAAAGGTGATGATTTAGAGCCCGCCCGAATGTAGATCACATTCTCCGTGCCCACCTGTAAAGCGGCAGAGGAGATCGGGAAGGTCAATGTCGTATATGAAGTAATCGGGTCCATAAAAGTGTATAGAATGCTCGCATCCCCTAATTCTTCTGGTCCCATTGTGATGCCATTTTTGAAATAATAATCCACATTTTTAGCTTCAAATACAAAGTAAGCATCATTCTCAAGCGCGGCATATGCCTCATGATTGCCGAGTACCTTATTATCGATGCTCAGGTCCACTGCATCAGCCTTTGCGGTGGCAGAGGTTCCTTTTACCGTCATAGAACCATGGATGAACTGCCCATCCTTCACATTCAAACGAAGCGCTGATTGATCAGGCCCTCCCGTAATTTTCACTTTCATTACCGGAGATTCGACCTCATTGGTGCCATCGGAAACGACGAAATAATACTGTATTTCATTTCTGCCAATCAAATCAGCCGATGATAACTTATAATGATACAAGCTATCGTTGAAGTCTTGGGATAGATTATGGCTGACAAAATCAGGCTGCTTGTCCGACGCTACCCTTACTTCTACAGATGTAATGGCTTTATTGTCATCAGCGAAAGCTTTCAAATCCAAACTCATCGACTGATCAATCTCCGTCACAGCAGTCAGATCATTCACCGTCGGATTTTCGGTATCCGGCTCTACATGGATCGGTGTACTAGGAACCAATCCTGCATCCACTTGCCCTGGTGACGGAACGGCTGATCCTGTGCTAATCTTAAGCATTTTACTTTGCCCATTCACAGGATACTTGTATAGAAGGGCTTTATTTTCTTTGGTGTCGTCACCTTTAGCTCCACCCTCATAGGTGAGGTCAGCATCATAATACGCAGAGGAAATTTCTTTCTCCGTGTTGCTCTTGATTACGACTGCCCGGCGGCCAGAGTTCGCCATCCCATCACTTTTAATTAAAAAGAGGTTCGTGCCATCGATCAGATTCGTATTGAATTCTGTATTAAAATCATCAGCAGTGTATGTACTGTTAGCACTATTCATAATCCAGAACACCACAGACTGCTGTGCAGGAATGACGAAATTCTCTTTCGTAGAGGGCCACTTCACATCAGAAGCGTTGCCTTTATCAGGATAGCGATAATAGATCTTATAGTTCTTAAAATCAACTGGTGCATCCGTATTGTTATACACCTCAATGAATTCAAAAGCATCGGTGCTCGTTCCTTTTACATTCGTCGAATTCGGCAGCAGCTCAGTAACTAACAGCGGCGGCACATTGTTCGAATCAAACGCAGGCAGGTTCACTTGAACAGAATAATGCTCCGTAACATTGTTTACACGGATGCTGTAGTGCAGTTCCGGCTCTTCCAGCGCAGCCGCAGGAATCAACGCAGTGAACTGATTATCCCCCTTTGATGTCATAGTGATTACCGTATCTTTTGCCTGGGAAGGAGAGCCGTATTGCAGCTTCACTACCGGTAATGCTCCATCTGGGCCAATCTCTAGGTTCGTAATCTTCGCGGTGATAGGAAGATCAGCTGGATCTACACTGCTCTGCGTATGGTGTTCAATCAACGGCTGTTTGTCTCCAGGCACTGGTTTAGGAAGTTGTTCGGGTTCTACGGTTCCAGGTGTCGCCGCAGCCTTTCCCGAAATCGCCATGAGACTCATCGTAGAGCTGTCAGCTTGTGAAAATTGATAGAAAATCCCGTTGTTTTCCTTCACCTGTTCTTTTCCATAAGAAGAAGAGATAATTAGGGCATCTCCTGCTTTGCTTTTAATTTGTAAGCTACGCGTATCAGTGTTAGCCATACCACCGCCACCGTTGATACGGAACAGGTTTACGCCTTCTTTCAAGGATGCTGAAGGATTAAAATTTTTGATGAAATCCTCGGCAGGAACATTCAGATTATTGCCGTTCATAATCCAGAAGACGATATTTCCATGCGCCGGGATTACAGCATCGCCGTTGGTTATCCATTTATCTCTGTTATAATAGTAAAAATAATAATCCTTAAAGTTTACTGGCTCATCCGTATTATTATAGACCTCAACAAATTCATAACCATCAACAGAGGATCCATCCGCACCTTTGACATTTTTAGTATCTGGAACAACCTCTGTAATAAGTAATGCTCCTGGATGAGCAGGTGTCGCATACACATCTGCCACTACTGTCGGTTGATTTAAAAGCGTATCGAGCTCAACCTGCTCGTCAAAATGTGCTCCTAATTCGGAAGAGGTCTGCTCTGTGTCCAGCTGCTGTTCTTCAGCATATCCTGCTGGAACCATTATCCCCAACATCAGACTACTTGCAATTACGCTGGATAGAAAACGTTTAGCTTTTGCTGTTATTCTCAAAACTCCGAACACTCCCCATTTGTTTAGTTGTGACCCAGTGCATAAATATGCATTGAAGATCATCTGGAAAGTATACTAAGGATATATTATCGCTATATCATTTCAATGTTAAATCTTTAGGTTATCTTAAATATTGCTTAAGCTTGGACTCAGGTTTGCGGGTTACAATAGAAATAGGTTAAATCACAACCATCACAAACACATTCAACAGAAAACCATAAAACGTTATTTGTAAAATAAGAAAAGAGGACTCTAATGGATATAAAAAGAGTGATTATAGTAGGAACCGTAGTTATAGTGATGTCTTTCGGAAATGCTTGGAGTAGCCTTACTGCAAGCGCGAGTTCGCCTGCCCAATGGTCCACTGTAAAAGCTGCAGATCCAGACGAATTATTATTGAAAGCCCTTAACCAACCTACAGATGAAGATCTGTACGATGCCTTATATGATGGCAAGTCACTTCAAGATATTGCCTCAGAGCAAAACACAGATATTGAAGATGTGATCAATCTACAGGTAGCACAGCTAACAGAACAGCTAGATTCAAGGCTAGCTTCCGGAAGCATTACAGCCGAGCAGTATGCAGCACATACAGCCGAGCTGAGGGACATCGTTACGGAGAGCGTTCTCACTTCTTTCGGCTAACAAAGATACATACAGTGGCCGTACAACATTGCTCCGCGCCAACCATAAAGAGGGTGATCCGATAGCCATTTAATGGCTATCGGATCACCCTCTTCTTATATTCAGAGCTATTTAATTGAATTCTTAATTTCTATCTTGCTGTCTCTATTGATCTCCAGTATATCCAGGAAGAACACAAAAATTGGAATACCGAGAATTAGACCCCATACACCCAAATAATGCTCAGAGAATAACAGAACGATAAAGGTGTAGAACATCGGCAGGTTCATTTTGGATGACATCAGCTTAGGATTCAAGAAGTAGCCTTCAACAAAATGTAGTACAGCAATCATAACGAGTACATAGATCGTCATAGCCAGACCACCAATATTGTAGCCAATAATACACAGCGGAATTAGTGAAATTACAAAGCCTACCACCGGTATCAGACTAAGCAGGAAGATCATGATCGACAAGGCGAATAGATAAGGAAAACCTAAGATCCAGAGTCCAATCACCGTAAAGCATGTATTAAACAGCGCGATCAGTATTTGCGCTTCGATCACTTTACCAAAAGATGAGATGAATTTTCTACCGAAATACTCAAGCTCAACATAGAACCAGGAGATCTTGCTATCTTTAAGACGTGTAGTAAAATTGACAATTCTGTTCTTCTCAAGAATAAAGACAAAGCTCAGAATAGTAGATAATACGAAGCTGGTGCCCCAATTACTTATTTTCAGGACGTATTCAAGACCATCTTTCACATAAGACTGGTAGTTCAAATCCTTAAGCTGGGCAAATAAATACTGCACAATATCGTTCTGCGGAATGTTTGCAGGGGTTAAACTGGTTAGAAAATTTGTTAACTGCTTAATCTGCGTAAAGACCTTCGGTAAATAATTCACTAAGGTCACTACGATCAGCGCAATCAGAGCTAAATACAGAATAACAATAATGACCTTACTGTTGACTGCCACATATTTATTGATCCGCTTCGTAAGCAGCACTTGAAAGCTATTCATTACATAAGCAATCAAAAATGTTAACAGTACTAAATTGAGCATATCTCTAATACTGAATAGCAGCAGGGCAACAAGACCCAAAATAAAAAAACGCCGGACCGTTAAATTCGCGTAATAACGCTTAAATACTTCCATCAGTTCTCTCCATTCGCCTACCAATTAGTACTCTTTTATAGTCTACAGTAAGGAATTCACTTATAGCAACTAGTGATTCGCCTAAATTGGCGAAATTTCTCACTTTTTGTAAACTCCTAAGGAACATAAGGGTAGATGACATCCATTCCATACAGTTCCTCAGCCTTTTATATTCCCCCAGTGGTGTGTAATAAATTAACGATCCGACTCTTCTGATCATAGTTGAGATCAATATGTAGATCTTTGCATAATTGTATAAATGGAACCATCAAGGTCCCTTTCCTCATTTCGGGCGCACTTCCTATCAGAGCTACTCTTTGGTTATTCAGGGTTAATTCCATGGGCGAATCTACATGTTTGATCTGCTCAAGGGTTTGGATTGCGGTTAGATTCTGACTTCCCCCGTTGATTCGAGAGGCGTTCCGGTCTGTTCTCGCATTGATCCCATCCTGAATTTTAAAAGTCAGCGTAATTCCGAGTGAGTCACAGGCGGATAGCAATCGGTCATTGTAAGATCCATAAGGAAAGGCAATCGCTGAATCGGTATTCCCCAGCTCTTCCTTCAGCCTTTGCTCTGCTTTGGCCAAATCACGAGTAACTCTGTTGTAGTACTCCGTATTCATTTCATTTCTGTTCTCATCGTCGATATATAATAAGGCACTGGCCGCTGGCCGCTCCCCACCTTCAGCATCCACGATACCATAATGGTGTAAGTCATACGTGTGACTATAGAATCCCATCCCGTTCCGCTTCATTTCCCGCATCTGTTCCCAGGTAAGCTTCGGCACACTGTTCGGATTGGGGTGATCGATCGTAGACACGATAACGAAATTAACTGCCGTATAACCATATTTTTTTAAGATGGGAAAGGCAAACTCATAGAAGCTCTCATATCCATCATCAAAAGTCAGCAGCACCGCATTATCTGGAACCGAGCCATTATTCAGCATAAATGCTCGATATTGTTCCATCGTAATCACATGAAAGCCTTCTTCCTTCAGCAGCTTCATTTGATCCTCAAACCGATCAACCGATAATATCCAGGGAAACTGTGGCATCGGCTTCTCTGAAAGATGATGGTACATCAGCACAACTACATTGTCTCTGTAGTAAATGCCTTTCGGAAGTGGTCCCTGCTTCTGCCAGTCGATACGCATATTAAGCGCCTGTTCGGCAACAGCCTTGGGAATCATAAGCTCATCAGGCGAGGCCGGGTATGTAGCTACCGTCTTAATGATTTGACCGTTCACATTTATAGTAACTGCAGAAGACTCACGTTGATTATTGATAATAGCAGCGAGGCTTATTAGCAGAACGATGACTAAAAGTATCATATATTTTTTCGTATGCACTCTTTGAATCTCCTTAAAATGATTTCTTATTCACTATGTAACTACATATTCGGTGACAGTTCCACCTACTTTTGGTTACATTTTCTTTTTATTTGGGTTCATACAATAAAAATAGGAGGCGAACCTTAAGCCCGAACTGGCTTGAGGAACACCTCCTGCAAATGGAGATCTATAAATAATTATATACATCTATATGTAATTATAGACAGTCTAAGGCCTATTCTTGTCTGCAAAGTAATTCTCTTCGCCAAGCTCGTCCACAAACTGCTGCAGCCAATGATAATACTGAACGGCATGCTCCAGCTTTTCCAGATCCTTCAGACAGAATTGCCGCTCTTCCTCCGATGTATCCACAGCTTGAACCAATCCCTCCAGCTCAGGAATAACCATATCCAAGGCATGCCTCATGACATCAATCTCCCGCTGCAGCTTCATCCCGAAAAAGTTCTTAAAGGTCTGAAAGAAATCCGTTTCCACTGCATACAGATCCTTTCGATCCTGCTTCTCCTCCAGCTTGGTGACCATCTTGGAAGCCATCAAAGAACGAACTCCATAGCTCATATTACTCTTGCTCATATTCATCACTTTCTTCATTTCTTCAAGCGTCATCGGCCGGTCTTCAAAGAACATAATCCCATAAAGCTGCCCAAATGAGTAATTGGCACCATATAAGTCCATCGTCTGAGCAATCGCATCGATCATCGGACGCAGTAGCTGCTCACGTGGAGATAAGTCTCTATTCTCTTCACCATAGGCTACCTGTTTCATAGCTGCACCTTCATTCCACTTAGAATCTGTCCTTTTATTTTACACAAAATAGCAAGTACTTTCGCTAATCTCTTAAATTTTTACATAATCTCGCATCGATCTTTACGCCCGCTTGACCACGTAGCCGCCATATGAGTGTACAATTTTTTTTGAACGGAGGAGCTTTCCTCAGAATTATACCGCAAAAAACAGAAGATGGAATGGGGTATCGACAGAAATATGAAACGCTCAAGATTTATAGGTGAGTTGAAACCGGTGCTCTTTACCTTGCCGGCAATGATTCCATTCGTTGTATTTTGGCTTGCGCCATTACTTTATGTATTTTATCTCAGCTTTAATGAATGGGACTTCATGAGCCCTGAGAAAACCTTTGTCGGACTAACCAACTACCTGGATCTGTTCAGCAACCCTGCCTTCTATAAAGCACTAAGAGTAACCCTGTTATTCTGTGCGGGAAGTGTACTGCCCGTTATTCTGATCGGACTAGGACTAGCACTCCTGATGAACGGGAGACTGAAAGGCTCCACTCTCTATCAGGTGCTGCTTTTCTCCCCTTGGGTCACGCCGACAGTGGCGGTATCGATTGTTTGGTCCTGGATTTATGAACCGGAAATTGGCTTGGCCAATACCGTACTTGATTTCTTAGGTCTAGAAAAAATCGGTTGGCTTCAAGACCCGAAATGGGCGCTGCTCGGCGTTCTGCTCGTGACCATATGGAAATCGGTCGGTTGGGCAATGATTTTTTACTTGGTGGCACTCCGTAATGTTCCTTCTGATCTGCTGGAAGCTGCTGAACTGGATGGAGCAAATGTTGTTCAGAAATTCATTCGCATTATTTTACCGCTAATCTCGCCAACGACACTGTTTCTGTTCATCGTACAGATCATCGGGGCATTACAGGCTTACGACCAGATTAACGTACTCACACAAGGCGGACCGTCGGGTTCAACACGCACTTTGCTCTATATGTATTATCAGTCTGCCTTTGAAGCTTTTCAGATTGGAGAAGCCTCAAGTGTCGCAATGGTTCTGGTATTTATATGCATGCTGCTCTCCGTAGTCTCACTAGAGGTTAGTAAACGGACAACCCATTATCAATAACAACTGCTGAAAGGAGAACGACTGATGAATGCAACGATCGTACGCGTGGGCACACTGGCCCGCCATCTATTTTTTGCAGCTATTGCACTGATCATGGCCTTCCCCTTCTATTGGATGGTCACCAGCGCCTTAAAAACCAATGATGAAATCTGGCAGTCTCCACCCACGATCTGGCCGAAAGAGCCGCTGTGGAGTAACTTTTCAGCCGCCTGGCACGAAGCCCCTTTCTTCAGATATATGGGCAATAGCGTATTTGTTGCCGTGTCGATTGTTATTATACAGGTGATAAATTCCGGGATGATGGCTTATGCGCTTACGCATATGAAATTCCGCTTCAGAGGGCTGTTCGCTGGGGTTATCCTTTTCGGCTATATGGTTCCTGCCACCGCCGTTTATCTTCCCGGATATTTGGTATTATCCCAGCTTCACTTACTGGATTCATATGCCGGGTTGATTCTATCTAACTGTGTAAGTGTCTTCTCCATCTTTCTAATTCGGCAAGCCTTCCTTCAGGTTCCCCATGAGCTGGTGGAGGCTGGAGAAGTAGATGGTTCCTCGCATATGCGGATTCTCTGGACCATTCTTGTCCCCATTACACGTTCTTCCTTTGCAGTGCTAGCCCTGATCACCTTCATTGATCAGTACAATAACTATTTCTGGCCAATGCTCATCACCAAAGATCCTAATCTACAGCTGGTCTCGGCCGGTCTGCGTAGTTTCTTCACTCAAGGAGGTGCTTACGGATTGAAATGGCCGCTGATCATGGCCGCTAGTGCATTCACCATCGCCCCGCTGCTGCTTGTATTTCTATTAGCTCAGAAAACGATCATGCAAAGCGTCAACATGACCGCTGGTTCCAGCAAAGGATAAGTTAACAATTCTATTTTATAAGAGGAGAATGATGATGAACGTATTGAAGAGACTGTCCGCCCTATCTTTGGTTGCCGGATTTACAATGTTAACAGCTTGCGGAGGGAATACGAATACGGGCAATGTTACAGCGGCGAATGGAGCTTCTTCCGCCCCCTCCACAGAGGCTGCACCCACACAAAAGGCACCGGTAACAATCGAATTTTGGTATGGTCTCGGCGGCAAGCTTGGTGAGAATATGGAGGCACTGATTCAGAAATTCAACGCCTCTCAGCAAGAGGTCATTGTCAAAGGTATCGCGCAGGCAGACTACACTGAAACCGAGCAGAAGCTGCAAGCGGCGATTGCTACAGGAAAAGTGCCCGCTGCTGCTCTCTCCTCCAATGTAGATTGGGCCCGCAAAGGATATTTCGCTCCGATAGATGAGCTTATGGCATTGCAGCCAGATTTTAATAAAGAGGATTTTGTCCAAACCTTTCTAAATCAGGGCCAAATCGATGGCAAGCAATATTTCCTGCCGATGTATGGAACGACGCAGGTTATGTACTATCGTAAAGATACTTTTGAGAAGAATGGCATTGATGCGAGCACTCTAAAGACTTGGGAAGACCTAGCTGCTGCAGCTGAGAAAATGACCGTGAAGGACGGTGGTAAAACCACTTTCTACGGTTGGGAGCCGATGTGGGGTCCAGAGAACATGATTGATGCTGTGCTCAGCAAAGGAGGCACTATCCTTAGTGAAGATGGGAAACAGGTCATGATCGACTCCAAAGAGTGGATCGAAACCTGGGATTTGTTCCGCAAGTGGATTCACGAGGATAAGATCATGCGGATTCATTCTGGGGGCCAAGGCTGGGAGTATTGGTACAAGACAATTGACGATGTTATGAAGGGTCAATCCGCAGGTTACACCGGCTCCAGTGGCGATCAGGGCGACTTGGACTTCAGCATTGTATCAGCTATGGAGCAGCCAGGCTGGGCAGGGGTTGGCGAGGGAAAACCGGTAGCCCAAGCATTGATGGCCGGAATTTTATCCAAAGCTAGCGACAGCGAGAAGGAAGCTGCTATGAAATGGCTAACCTATTTCACGGGTGCTGAGAATACTGCCTTCTGGTCGATTAATACGGGTTATATTTCGGTACGCCAATCCGCTTTGCAAGACCCGGCGTTTGTGTCGTTCAGCGAAAGCAATCCACAGATTAAGGTTCCGTTGATGCAAGCGTCTCATGGTTCTGCACCCTTCCAAGACCCAACTGGCGGCAAAATCAACGATGCACTGAAAATCGCCGCAGATAAGGTACAAATTGAGAATATCCCTGCCGCACAAGCACTAAAGGAAGCGCAAGAAACGGCGCAAGCAGCACTTGATAAATTAAAATAAAGGGCGGTGGACCTTATGTCTGAGCTCATCACTCCACAAGGCAGATACGCTGTAGCCGCTATTCTATTCGATAAGGATGGTACGCTGCTCCAGTTCGTATCCCTCTGGGGCAGCTGGGGCGAATATTTTTTAGAGAGATTCACAGCGTATATGAAGCAAAAAGGACTAAAGATTACAGAAGAACAGCTCCCTGCACTAATGGGAACGGTACACAATACCCAGGGGAGCATTACCGATTATGATCGCAACGGACCGCTGGCTATGGGAACTATGAGTGATCTCTATGCCATCCTGTCTTGGCAAGGTTATCTGCAAGGTTTATCTTGGGCGGAGTCCATGGAGCTTGTTCATCAGTGCCGTCTGGAAGCGGATGTTATGCTGGAAGAGAAACGCCCTGTTCACTCGCTTCCCGGACTTCATCGTTTTCTTGATGAGTGTGTGAGTGCAGGCCTCCCTCTCGCTGTGGTGACCGCTGATGAAACAGATGCCGCAGAGAAACATCTTCAATGGCTCGGTATAAGGCACTATTTCTCTGAGGTCATTGGAACAGACCTCGTGGATCAGGGTAAACCTTTCCCTGACATGGTGCGACTGGCCTGCGAAAGGTTGGCCGTAGAACCTGCGCACACAGCAGTTATCGGTGATACTAATGGGGATATGCGAATGGCTAAAGTAGCGGGCGTACAGTTAGCCATAGGAATCTCTGAAAATGAAGACATTATTGCTTCGTCGCATATTCTCCCGGATGCAGATCTCATTGTGAGATCTTATGCCGAGCTTAGAATCGAGGTTACTCCCTAGTGAAAATAGAAGGAATATGGGCATGGATGTTTCTGACGCTAGCTATTGTGTTCGAGCTCTCAGGGACCATCTCGATGAAAATATCTCAAGGGTTCACGCAGCTCTGGCCTTCCGTGCTCATGTTCCTGTTCTATGGAGCCAGCTTCACCTCTCTGAATTATGCCCTTACCTCTATTAAGGTAGGCGTTGCTTATGCGATATGGTCAGGGGCGGGAATTATCCTTATATCCTTCATAGGGGCCCTCTTTTTCGATGAAAAGCTAACCACATCCTCCCTGCTATGGATAGCCGTTATCATTACCGGGATCATAGGGCTGAACATTAGCGGCAAGACACATTAGCGAACAGCAACAATATTTCATAGGTTCATAGATCAAGGAGGATGCCTAAACATGAGTACGAACATCACACCTGAGGAAAAACCTGTTGTCACCTTTCAAATCATCACGGATACCCATGTCACCGCTGACCGAAATCATGAGTACAATCTTAACTTTGAGCTGGCACTCCGTGATATAGCAGCGCATGGAGAAGGCAGTAGCGGGATTATGCATATCGGTGATGTCACAGACCACGGATTCCCTGCGGAATACGAAGAAATGCTTCGTATTCTCCATCCGTACAAAGCTGACTTGCCCAATATTACCTTTACCTTAGGGAACCATGATGTAGCCCTTGGAAATTGGGAGTCACGCTTAGGGATGTATACTTCGCAGACTGGCATGTCTGGGCCTTATCATGATCACTGGATCAATGGTTATCACTTTATTTTTCTAGGGACAGAACAAGGCTTGCTCAAATTCTGTGATCTTTCCTCTGCACAGCTGGATTGGCTGGGTCATAAGCTCGAAGAGCAATCTTCGCCTGATCAACCGATCTTTCTATTCCTGCACCAACCACTCAAAGACACCGTAGCTGGATCGCTGGAATCACAAGATTGGTACGGCGTTACACAAGATAAGGAATTAAAAGCGATTCTTTCAAGATACCCTCAGGCCCTGTTATTCACTGGACATACCCATTGGGAGCTGGAGGTGGACAACACTATGTTCCCTGGCCAAGGAGAAATCGCCACGATGTTTAATGCTGCTTCTGTCGCCTACCTTTGGACGAATGAAGATAAGCATAAGACAGGCAGCCAAGGCTTTTATGTGGAAGTGTATAGAGATAAAGTGCTTGTCCGGGGCAGAGATTTCAAAACAGGAACCTGGATTGAAGCTGCACAATATGAGGTAGCTTATCCAGCGGTAAACGTAATATAATTTTCAATAAAAAAAACGATTGTGCACAAGGAGTCCTCCCACGCATCAATCGTTTTTTTGCTGTAGTTATTTAGCTTAGCGTCCAATCGGGGCAACCCGGTAAACCGCTATATCTTCATCTGCAGCATTCGTCTCGCCTTCAATCTGCCAACCAAAGGATAACACCGATGCCAAACGTCCCTTTTCAGCTACGGTCAAAGTCACCTCAACCGCTTCCTTGCCCTCTTCAAGCTCCAGAACTGCCTCTTTGCCCAGAGCTACCCAAATCCAGCTGCGAATGCCACGAATCGTGTTGTATTTGATCTGGTAGCCTGTCTTCACCGCTTGCTCGAACAGCTCCGGCTGCTCCGACTGCAATGTGCTCAGCTGTTTATAATCAAACTCGTATTCACTCTCGTCAACGGGCAAGTCGCCCTCCACTACTTTACGAATAATATCCTCATTGGACCAGCCCAAGGCGCGAAGTGATTCTATTAATAAAGCATCCCACTGGGATAACTTTACTGTGTTCAAATTGTCTGACATCCTGATTCCTCCCCTACCTGTATATAGAGTCTACTTATTCCATGAAATCATAAGCAACATAATGGCCCGGACTTACTTCCTGAAGTGTAGAAGTCTCAGCCCTGCCGTACTCTTGCGAATATCCATCTAGAATAATTCTTTGATTAGCGCGTCTAGGGTCCGTCTCCAAAATCGAAGACAGCAGTGCCTTCGTATAAGGATGAATAGGATTCTCGTACAGTTCATCACTTTCAGCTACCTCTACTAGACGACCGCCATACATCACACCGATCCGGTCTGAAATATGCCGTACCATCGATAGATCATGTGCGACAAAAAGATAGGTCAACCCGAATTCGGACTGCAAATCCTCCAGCATATTTACTACCTGAGCCTGAACAGATACGTCCAGTGCTGAAATCGGTTCATCACATACGACAAATTCCGGTTTTACAGACAAGGCTCTGGCAATCGAAATCCGCTGGCGTTGCCCGCCGCTGAATTCATGCGGGAAACGGTACAGATGTTCTCTTTTCAAACCCACCTTCTCCAGCAGTGCCGCAACAGCCTCTTTTCGTTCGTCACCTTCGTGGATGCCGTGGATCTTCATAGGCTCACTGATCAGATCAAGTACATTCAGACTTGGATTGAGTGATGAATAGGGATCTTGAAAGATCGACTGAATGCGTCTGCGAAAAGGCTTTAGCTGCTTCTCTCCAAGCTTGCTGAGCGGCTGCCCGTCAAAAGACACTTCACCATCTGTATAATCATATAATCGCAGCAAGCAGCGCCCAACTGTGGACTTTCCGCTTCCTGACTCTCCAACCAGCCCAAAGGTTTCACCTTGGCGTATCTGAAAGCTTACGCCATCTACCGCCTTAAGCACAGAGGTATCGCGTCCCCACATATCCTTGCCTTTGGAGAAATGTTTTTTCAGATTATTTACGTCCACTAGAATCTTATTCTCACTCAACCGAACCGCTCCCTTCAACACCAGCTACGGCTGGAGTCTCCTGCATACCGTCTGCTAGCCAGCACATTGAACGGTGACCGGGCGATAATTCGATAACCGGAGGACGTTCACTGCAACGGGCAAAAGCATTAGGGCAACGTTCCATAAATGGGCAGCCCGAAGGAGGATTCAACAAATCCGGAGGTGTACCTTCGATAGGAATCAGACGTTCCCGCGATTTGCCTTCGCGTTTTGGAATCGAACGTAGCAGACCTTTCGTGTAAGGATGCTGTGGGCGATAAAAGATATCCTCTACCGTACCTTCCTCCATCACGAGTCCACCATACATTACGATAACCCGTGTACATACCTGAGCGACCACACCCAAGTCATGGGTAATCAGCGCTACGGCTGTACTAGTATTATTTTTCAACTCTTTAAAAAGATCGAGAATTTGCGCCTGTATCGTTACATCGAGCGCAGTCGTCGGCTCATCCGCAATCAATAGCTCTGGCTTACAAGAAAGAGCCATGGCGATCATGACCCGCTGGCGCATCCCGCCGCTGAATTCATGCGGATATTGCTGTAGACGCTGTTCAGGATTATTAATCCCTACCTGACGCAGGATGCTTGCCGCCTCTTTAAGCGCTTCTTGCTTATTTAAACCCCGATGCCGACGGATGACTTCCGTAAGCTGCTGGCCGATTTTTTTTACAGGATTAAGAGAGGTCATAGGGTCCTGAAACACCATTGCTATGCGGTTACCGCGCAGCTTTCTCCACTCTTTTTCCGAAAGATTAGATAAATTCTCACCACGAAATTGAATATTTCCACCGATAATTTTACCTGGAGGTGTAATTAACGACATAATCGCCTTCGCAGTTACACTCTTCCCGCTTCCGGATTCACCAACAATCCCTACGGTTTCTCCAGCATCTATATGAAAGCTAACGCCACGAACTGCTTGATTCTCTCCGTCTCGGGTTTGGAAGGAAACCTTCAAATCCTCAACAGACAATAGCCGTTCTGTCATGATGTCTTCACACTCCTATCTTCGGATCAGCTTTGGTTCAAAGCCAACCCGCAAAATATCGCCCAGAACATTAAAACTCAATACCGTTAATAGAATCAATAACCCAGGGAATAAAGCCAGATAAGGCGCTTGAGCAATATAGCCCTGCGCGTTATTCAGCATACTGCCCCATGTAGCATTCGGCGGCTGCACCCCGAACCCAAGGAAACTTAAGGAGGACTCCATCATAATCGCCGAAGCGATGCTATTCGTCGCCCCTACAATCACAACCGGCACTAGCCCCGGAAGAATATGACGCCAGATAATTCCGAAATTGCTCTGGCCGGAGGCTTTTGCATAAAGTACATATTCCCGTTCCTTAATCGTCATCGTCTCCGCTCGAATCACACGGGAAATGTTCATCCACATTAATAGTGCAATGATGATAATGATGTTTCCTACACTTGGCTTCAGAAATACGCTGAGCAGCAGCAGAACCAGGAAAGACGGAATGGACATTACTACATCAAGCATCCGCATCAATAGATTATCAATCCACCCGCCAAAATATCCACTGATTACCCCCACCGTCACACCAATGCCAGTGGCAATGATCATTGAAGCAAAACCAACTAATAGAGATACCCGGCCACCATACAATGCGCGGGCAAAATAATCCCGGCCATAGTCATCCGTCCCGAACCAGTGATCGGCTCCCGGTGCTTTCAGACGTGCCAGAACATCCATCGCATTCGGATCATGTCCAGATAAAAAAGCGAATATAGAGCCTAGTGTGAAGATGATTAAAGTAATGAGGGCAAGGGCGCCCAATTTGTTCGTAAATAGCTCATCTCCAACACTTTTCCATTTACTGCGATTCATGAGGTCACCTCGTTAATTTAATTCGTGGGTCCACGAAGCTATATAGAATATCTGCGACCAAGTTGCCGATGATCAGCATTAAAGAAGAGAACAGCGTAATCCCCATAATTACCGGGTAATCCATCCCTTTAACCGCAGTCATCCCCAAGGACCCAATTCCCGGCCAAGAAAATACGGTCTCCGTCACGATTGCACCCGCTACTAGATCGCCCATAGACATCCCGAGCAATGTAATCACCGGAAGCAGCACATGCTTCATTACATGACGGAACAAGATGGTGGTTTTGTTCGATCCAAAGGCATACTGAATTTGTACATATTCCTCTTTAAGCTGTCCAATCGTACTGGAACGGATATATCGTACATAGCTAGCCAAGAATCCAAAGGCAAGGACCGTACAAGGCAAAATCCCATGCTTTAACACATCAACCGCCGATTCTACACCAATCGTACGCATCCCCATAATGGGCAGCAAGTGCAGCTTAATTGCGAATAAATACATCAATAAAATCGCGAGCCAGAACAAAGGCACAGAAATTCCGATATAGGAAATAAAATTAATCAGCTTATCCACCCAACGATTCCGATTTGCTCCAGCAAGCAGTCCCATCGGGATCGCCAGCAAGACAGCAAGCGCAATTGCCGAACCCATCAAACCTGCTGTTGCAGGCAGACGTTCTAGAATTTGATCTAATACGGGCTGATGATTCACAAGGGAATAACCGAAATTCCCCTGCAGTACTTCTTTGATCCATATAAAATATTGAATGTAGGCTGGCTTATCCAGCCCAAGGTTATGCCGGATGCGTTCAATATCATCCGCGTGCATATTCGGCGTAACGAAGGATAATACCGGATCCCCCGGAGCCAGCTTAATCATCGCAAAGCACACAACCGAAACAAAAAACAACATCGGCAGGGTTTGCAGTAATCTTCGGACGATAAGTTGTCTCATACGTTTATTCTCCCAGTTCTATATCGGTAAAAAAGTAAGCTGGATAACCCAGCTTACTTTTTCCCGTTTTTATTTAAGGTAGATTTTCGATAAATCTTCAAAAATAACGACAGGCTTCAAGACTGCTTCTTCAAGACCGCCGTAGTTCTTGGAGACAGCTACAATAGTCTTAGTATTAGCGATTGGATAAATCGGTGCATCGTCTGCAATGATTTCTTGGATCTTCTTATAGATCTCACCACGTTTAGTCACATCTGCTTCTCCTGCACCTTCATTGAACAACTTATCAACCTCAGCATTATTATAATGCGAGTAGTTGGAATCAGCAGTAGAAGTATACAAAATTCTGTAAGCGTCAGGATCGTAACCCATAATATAACCTGCAATTGCAAGTTCAAAATCTGTTGAATTCATATCACTGAACTTCTGACCATATGCCGAGGCATCCATATTTTGCAGTTCAACTTCAGCGCCAATGGCCTTTAGCTTTTGCTGCACGTATAGTGAAATGGCTTCCTGAGCTTTATTTCCGCTCGATACAATCAATCTCAATTTCAGATCGCTAACTCCAGCTGACTTCAGAAGCTCCTTCGCTTTTTCCACATCATTATCGAAAGAAGGTACGTCATTAGTATAGAACAATGCATCCGGAGTCAAGAATGACTTCGCCGGGTCAGCATATTCGCTAGAGGTATAAGCAGCCTGAATGATTTCATCACGGTTTAGTGCTAGAGACAAGGCTTGACGAACTTCTTTTTTCGCAAGAGCGCCTCTATCGCTGTTCGCATTAAACAACAGGTAGGACAATCGGCCTTCACTATAAGGAAGGATCTCGAAATTGTTCGAAGCTTCAATCGTTCCAACATCCTGCGGATCTAGATATTTAATGTTGATCTCACCACTCTGAAGTGCGAGATTCGCAGCATTCGTATCTTTAGCAATCCGGTACGTTACAGAATCAAGATGTGGCTTGCCGCCGAAGTAGTTATCAAATCTCTCGAGTGTAACATATTCGCCCGCTTTATATTCTTTAAATTTAAATGGTCCAGATCCAACAGGATTAGCATTCTTGGTGCTTTTCTCTAGATCCGTCTCATTCTCAAAGATATGCTTTGGAATCGGAAATACTTGCACTAGTGTAGCTTCAAAAGCTGGGCTGACCTGCGGAAGCTTGAACTCTACAGTCAGATCATCCACCTTAACTGCCTTAACGGGTTTATCACCGATGAATAAGTTTGCTCTCAACATGCTGTTTTGCTTCTCATCGAGGATGCTATCAATCGTGAACACGACATCGTCAGCAGTAAGCTTTTCTCCGTCATGCCATGTAAGACCATCTTTAAGCTTCAAAGTATAAGTCAGGTTATCTTCTGACAGTGTCAGGCTGTCTGCCAAGTAGAAGGTCTTCTTACCATCATTTACTTGGAACAGTGGAGCATAGAGCGCTTGGTCAATTGTAAGACTGACACGGTCACCCGCATAGTTCGGATTTAGAATAACAGGATCAGCAGCGACTCCAATAATCAAGTTACCGCCATCTTTAGGCTCAGTGCTTGCCGTCGTTCCTTCAGTAGCCGTAGGCGTCTGATTTGTATTTGTGGAAGCAGCGTTATTCCCTCCGGAGCACGCGCTAATCAAAAATGTTAACAAAACCAAAGTAATAACTCCAGATAATCCTTTACGCATAAGTTTCTCCCCCGTATTCTATGTTCTGTGTGGCTTGTGTTTTTTTATATTGTATATCGGAATACTAGGAATTACAATGGATAGCATTTCACATTAATGTAATATTGAGGGAATCGATCAGTGATTTATCCATAGCGCTCATCCTTTGCTGTTCATTTGGTCATCTGTATCTAATTATTCGGTTATTGTACAGCAGATCGTTACGAATTAATATATCTAACACTCATTTACTTTACAGAACTTTGAAAAATAAGGATTATTGCCGCTCTCCTGTAAATATATTGAGAACATAAGGATCATCCAAGGAAAGAGGGGCGTTCCCCAAGGAGGCGGCAATGACGGAAAACAAGATTCGCGTATTGATCGGCAGTCCAATTCACCAGAAGCCTACGGTTTTAAAAGAATTCCTGAATTCCCTGCTTCGTCTGAACGTAGCCAATATCGAGCTGGATTTCCATCTAATTGATGATAATGATGATCAGGAATCTAGTCGGCTGCTCCAGGAATTCAAAAGTATGGGTGATCATATTTATCTTCAGAGCTCCGGCTTTCACGATGCGTATATTCGCAATGATACTACCCACTTCTGGAATACCGATTTAGTCTGGAAAGTAGCCAATTTTAAGAATCTCATGATCAACCGCGCTCAAACCTTGAACTATGATTATTTATTCCTTATTGACTCTGATCTCATTCTCCATCCTGATACCCTCAGACATCTAATAGGTACGAACAAGGATATTATTTCAGAGGTGTTCTGGACGCAGTGGCAGCCAGAGACTATGTTTCAGCCGCAGGTATGGATGCACGACGAATACAATCAATGGGAGCTACTGCCCGGTGAAAAACTGCAACCAGAGGAGATTAATCGCAGATTTCATGAATTCATAGCAAAGATGCGGATTCCAGGAATCTATGAGGTAGGCGGACTCGGGGCTTGTACATTGATTAGTCAGCATGCGATAAAAGCCGGCGTTAGCTATAATCAAATTCGCAACATTTCATACTGGGGGGAAGACCGTCATTTCTGCATTCGTGCCGCAGCCCTTGGCATCCCCTTGTTCGTCGATACCCATTATCCGGCGCTACACTTGTATAGAGACAGTGATTTGAGTAAAGTTGAGGCTTTCATCAAAGAAACTACGGAGCCCAAAGCTGAAGCCACTGATACTGGGAACAATTCATCTACGGACGAAGTACCTGAATCAGTAATGCAGACACCCACCACAGACAATCCAAACAACGAAAGCTCCAAAGAGACAATCCCCCCAGCCAGAAAGCGGCCCAAGCTAACCCTGACCATGGTTGTGAAAAATGAAAGTGGACGTTTTCTGCGACAGGTTCTGGAGGAGCATCGCAAATACATCGACGAGGCCGTCATTATCGATGATGGCAGCACCGATAATTCAGCAGCGATCTGCCTGGAGGTACTTGAAGGCATCCCCGTTCATCTGGTGCACAATACCATATCCAAATTCAGCAATGAAATCGAGCTGCGAAAGCAGCAATGGGAAGAGGTTCTGAAGACGAAGCCCGAGTGGATTCTAAGTCTGGATGCAGACGAAATCTTTGAAGCAAGTTTCGCGGCAAATATCGAACCCTTGCTGTACGCTGACGAGGTCGATCTATTCTGTTTCCGTCTCTACGATTTATGGAACGCCACTCATTACAGAGAAGATATTTACTGGCGCTCTCATATGAACTATCGTCCTTTTCTGCTTCGTTATAAAGAAGACTTCAACTATGTATGGAACGAATCTCCACAGCACTGTGGGCGATTCCCGGAGAATGTCTTCGAGCTACCCCACCAGCTAAGCAACTTGCGACTCAAGCATCTCGGTTGGTCGAAGGCAGAGTTCCGCTTAGAAAAATATCTGCGTTACATGCTCCTTGATCCCGATGGCCAATACGGCTGGAAGGAGCAATACCTGTCCATTCTGGATGAACACCCTCATTTAATACCTTGGGTGGAGTGAGTGTAATCATAAAAATGACGTCCACAAAACCTTAATGGCTTTGTGGACGTCTTTTATTTTCACATAGTACAATCCGTTTTGCTAACTTCCTCTTATTCAGTACGCTGTGGTTCATCGACATCTGGTTTGATTATGCTCACCGTCAGCTCGCCGCCGGATTCGTCTACTTGAATCACTGTACCTTCTGCGGCTTCACCAGCAATGATCGCACGTGCCACACGGGTCTCCAGACTACGCTGGATGAAGCGTTTCAGCGGTCTCGCCCCATACACTGGATCAAAACCTTCCTTAGCGATAAAACGTACCGCCGGCTCAGTTAACTCAAGACCAATCTCCCGTTCAGCAAGGCGCAAACGTAATCCATCTACCAGTTTGTCCACGATTTTCTCGATCTCGCCCAGGGTCAACGGCTTGAACATCACAATATCGTCAACCCGGTTCAGAAACTCCGGACGGAATTGACCACTCAGTTCCTTCATCACTCTGTCCTTAGCAGCCTCCGTAAGCTGACCCTTCTCATCGGTGCCTTGAATCAGATGTGGTGAACCGATATTTGAGGTCATGATAATGATCGTGTTCTTGAAGTCGACCATCCGGCCCTGTGAATCGGTCAGCCGTCCATCATCAAGCAGCTGCAGTAGAATATTAAATACATCGGGGTGCGCCTTCTCCACTTCATCGAGCAGAACAACCGTATAAGGCTGACGCCGCACGGCTTCTGTGAGCTGTCCACCTTCCTCAT
>NZ_NFUX01000093.1:21643-21736 GCF_002264385.1 Paenibacillus sp. VTT E-133280 | reverse complement strand
GCATTTGCGCAGCAAACAGGGACGAGCTTGGCGAGCTGCTCTTGGAGCTTCGGGCGCAGCAGAGCGCCTACCTTAGCGAGACTAGCGGGTTCC
>NZ_NFUX01000093.1:0-21633 GCF_002264385.1 Paenibacillus sp. VTT E-133280 | reverse complement strand
TATTTCACGAATTCCGAGGCATTTATGCCCCTCTTACTGCTTCTTCCGCATAATTCAGCTAATTCTACGGGATTTATACCGTTCTTTCCACTCCAGACGCCCATTCCCAGCATTTCTGCGGGATTTATACCGTTCTTTCCCCGTTGAGGAAGAGCCGAGCGCTGGAGCAAGAGAGTCTGTCTGTCTCTGTCTCTGTCTGTCTGTCTCTGTCTGTCCAGCCATCCTTTCATCCATCCCCCATCAGTCCCCCCCCACTGGGGGAGGATCGAATCATGCGTGGTCGAACTTCCCTCACCCATACAACAAAAAAAGATGTCCGCAGCCAAAGGCTAACTGACATCTTTTTATTAAAGGGATTTAAAAAATGATTTTGAAAATCAGACCGGCTAATACCGCACTGATTGGAATCGTAATAAACCAAGTGACTACAATACGTCCAGCCACTCCCCATTTCACGGCAGAGAACCGTTTGGCGGAGCCAACACCCAAGATCGCGGAAGTGATCGCATGTGTCGAGCTGACTGGCAAATGCAGCAGTGTTGCTGAGAAAATAACGGAAGCCGCGGAAATATCAGCCGCGAAGCCGTTGATCGGCTCGATTTTAAAAATCTTCGTACCCATGGTTTTAATAATCTTCCAGCCACCAATGGAGGTACCGAGTGCCATAGCCGTAGCCGCAGCAATCTTAACCCATAGAGGGATTACATCCATAGACTCTTGGCGTCCTGATGTAACTAGGGCAAAGGTAATGATCCCCATCGCCTTCTGCGCATCATTCGTACCATGAGTAAACGACTGTAATGCCGCCGTCACAACCTGCATGGAACGGAAGCCCTTGTTGACCGTATGTGGACTACGCTTTGCAAAAATCCATTTCAGGACAGTCATAATGATATAACCGATAACAAATGCAATAATTGGCGAGAAGATCAAGCCCTCGACAATTTCCACAAACCCGCCCCAGTTAATATGCGACGATCCTGCACCCACATATACAGCACCAGCCAACGCGCCGATCAGTGCATGAGAGGAAGAGGACGGAATTCCGAGCCACCAGGTAATCAAATTCCAAATAATCGCAGCAATCAGCGTGGCTATGATGATATCCAGACCATTTTCCAGTAACGTTGGGTCTGTGATGCTTCCGCCAATTTTCTTGGCTACACCTGTAAACATCAAAGCTCCGACAAAATTCATCACTGCCGCCATAATAATAGCAGTTCGCGGTTTTAAAGCACGTGTAGAGACAGAGGTAGCAATTGCGTTAGCCGTATCATGGAATCCATTAATAAAGTCAAACGCAAGCGCGAGAAATATAACAATTCCAAGAATCCATATCGATGTTTCCATATTCTAGTACCCCTTATGAGTTGCGCATGATGATCGATTCCAACATGTTGGCTACATCTTCACATTTATCTGTAGTGGTCTCGAGTCGCTCATATAATTCCTTGCGCTTAATCAGCTCAATCGGGTCCTTAACGGTTTCAAATAGAGCTTTGGTACAAATACGAAGGACTTCGTCCCCTTGATTCTCAAGGTCATTCAGACGGATCGTATATTCACGAATGGCAAGCAGCTTCTTCTGTGAGAGCAAATGAACCGCTTTTTGGATTTCATAAGCACACTGACGAAGGATTTCGGCGAATTGTACAATGTATTCATCCGGGTCAAGAAGGTTGTACATATAGAAACGTGAGGCAGATGCCTCCAAGCCATCAATGACATCATCCATGCTTGTAATCAAGTCCATAATGTCGTCACGCTCAAGTGGCGTAATGAACGTCTTGTTCAATTCCTTAATTACGGTGTGCGTGTAAGTATCACATTGGGATTCGTACTTCTTCATCTCTGCAGCGAAACTATCGACATTATTCTGGAGATCAGTGATATTCTGAGCAAAATAATCTGCAGCTTGGACAATGGTATCCGCCATATTTTCCAGCGTCTCAAAGAATATGTCCTTTTTTCTCAACTTCATTGTTTTAAACCCCTTTACATAATATTACCGTGAGTACAGAGTCACCCATATGTAAAAAGCATGAAAATGAATGACAACCCTTGTTATCTTAACATATCCGTAGAAGGTATAGAAGCTATAGAAATGAACTTTTTTACACTCTATTAACACTTACCCATAATTCCGAACACAAATCTGTATATCACTGGATATTCCGGCTTTCTTAGGTTGCACTATCTACCCCGCCGTATACCACATGACTGCTAAATGAAGGTGCATTAGGGACGACCAAAATATGGGTGATTCCTGGATACATCAGCTCTTCTTTACCATCCTTCACAAACCGGATCACATCACCTGGCTCACGCGACCATCTGCCCTTCGTGACCTGTCCCCGCTGAAAAAGCAGTGCTTCTCCGCCAAGCTCCACGTCCACCTGAAGTCTCCCAACATCATCAAGTACCTTATGATCGGATCCCATCACCAGCACATTTGCAGCTTCTACCGGCTTATTGTTGTTCAGATCCATATGCGGTTTGCCATTCACGTAACGCTGATATGTCTGGAGCTGAGTATCGTATTTATAGTCAATTTTATAGCTTTTAAGTAAGAAGTTTACACTAAACTCAGCGGCCTGTTCTCCGCCTGGCGGTATGTAGTCTGGATTGTTAAAAAGATACCCTGGCACCTTCACACTTTTCTCATAACCCAGCTTCTCGGCACCTTCCCGCAGCTTCGCTGCATTGCTGTAGAGATTATGAGGGGCTTTACGTGCTTTGTCCCGCCAGAAATAGGCTCCGGCACGACCAATCTCGTCCATGTCTGCTTTTTTCTCTTTTTGCAAAATGGCATACGCCGCGGGGCTCCCCCCGGCATGCACGGTCACACCACCGTAGCTCTCACCTATATCTAGCAGATAAGGGCGAATACTGCGGATCGGTCCGATTTTGACCACTCCAGTATGACTTTGAAAAATACCAATCAGCCGCGTAATGCCACCTTCAGCAAGGACCTCATATAAAATATCCGCTTCACTCACCCCCGACTGTGGCCGGGCAGCTGGAGCATTATTAATCATAACAGCCAAGGGACGTGGGAGACTGTCTTCAGAAACCGGAAGACCTGTTAAACCGGAAATCAGTTCAGCAGATGGATCTGGAGTTGCCGATGGTTGAATCGTTTCAATAGGAGCGGGATCAGAGGTAGGCTGCTGAGTCGGGGTAATTACATTATTTGCACTCTCTGTTCCGCAAGCGGAGAGCAATAGGGTACTCAGTACAATGGCAGATAACAGACGGGAAGAAGAGCAATTTACTTTCATAAGCTTGTAGTTCCTCCTAAAACGTTTTATGTATCTTAATTGGTTTCTTCCATTTAATCACAGCCCGTCCCATTTGTCTTGATCCGCTTGCATTAAAAAAGGGCACAGCCGATCTCCGGCTGCACCCTGCATGTATCTTATCCATTTAGTCTAGCTTCCAGCAGTTGAGGCTTAATGTCCCATATTGATACGCTTGAAATATACGCTCTGCCTTCCTGCTACCGTCCGCTGTTCCCATCGCATAAAAGAGAGGTGCGAAATGCTCTCTACCGTAAGATGGGACCGCATCTCGAACATGCGGAGCTTTTTTCTCATAAGCAAACAGTGAAGGTAAATCCCAAGATTCTAATCCCTTGGCAATCCACGCATCGAATTCAAGCGCCCACTCTTCAGGCTGATCACTTTCATTAAGCATCCGTAAATTGTGAACAAGTCCACCGCTTCCTATCAGCAGTATGCCTTCATCACGCAGAGGAGCTAACATCCGGCCGATATTGTACTGTTCCTTGGGAGAACGCAGTGAATCGACAGATAAAGCGACTACCGGAATATCGGCTTTCGGAAACATTTTTTTCAGTATTACCCAGACTCCGTGATCGAGTCCTCGCCCCTGAACGGGCTGATGTGAAAGATTGTTACCCTTAAAGAGCTCGGAAATCCGCTTGGTTAGAGCAGGATCACCTGGGGCTGGATAGGTCAGCGTATACATTTCTTCAGGGAATCCGTAGAAGTCATGTTGAGTCTCGTGCTTCTCATCCATGGTGAGTAGCTGTTCTGGGCTATCCCAGTGCGCTGAGAATACTACTATACCCCGTGGTGCTTCTAGTTCTTGACCAAGCCGCTCCAGAAAACGGGTATACTCGTTATCCTCCAGTGCGAGGAGCGGAGAACCGTGCGCGATAAAAAATGACGGTAATTTCATAGGATGCCAACCTCCATAACCCAGTATATGGTGTGCATCTTTATTTTACCGCTAATTTCAAGTTATTGCGAGTAAAGTCCATCACCTATATCATCCAATTTTGCCATTCTGTCTGCACATGCTCCTGCTCGTTCATCCACTCTCTTGTCCGCTTAAGCAGTTGCTGCTGTGCCGGACCAGACGAAAAGGTATGATCACCTTGAAAAATGATCTCTTTATCGCATCGTCCCTCTGGACGCGTCCAGAACAATTTCTGATAAAGGAATGCATAATCCACGGGGATGACATCGTCAGACGTACCATGAATGACGAGCACATCACCGCTGAATTTACTAGCCTCTTGGAAAGGCTGGAAGGCCGCCAAAGAATTAAAATATACCGGTGTGAATGAGTAGCCCACGTAATCCGCTGATCCATTCTTCACCGATCGATCATACGCCTCCCGCCCTACAATCTTCACAATATCATTGAAGGGGTAACCTACGGAGGCCCACAGCACGAGATTCTTCACACGGCGATCACGAATACTTGTCAGAAGCGCAACCGCCCCACCCAAACTGTGGCCAATAAGCGTCACACGCTGTGGATCCACATCGGCAGAGCTAATTCCGTAATCGAGCACCGCTCTAGTCTGAGCAATCATCGACTCCATATCCTCCCCGCCGTAATTACCGCTGCTCTCTCCGCAGCCCGCATAATCAAATCGAATGACCATATACCCGTCTTGCGCCAGCTCACGCGCTGCTTTGACAAAGATCCGATCGACTCCAATCCGGTTACCCACAAATCCATGGCAGATTACAGCTAATGGCAATCTGTCCTTGCAACGTGTGGAAGTTCCCTTCTCTTTACTCGGATAATGGATGCTCGCTGTCAATTCTTCGCCGTTATGCCGGATTACAATATTCCGTTCCATTGCCGTAACCTCCTATATTTAATCATTATTTTAATTTATTAGAATTCCGATTAACTTAGTGTGAATTATATTCTTATTATAAAGAATTCGTTCATATTGTCAACAGGAACGGGACAGATCCTAGTAATTTGCAAGAGCAAGTTCGGCGTATAAAGCGGAACGTCAAACAGCCAGTCTCCACAATAATGGAGACTGGCTGTTTTTTTTCAATCACAAGATGAGCTTCCAGGGTCGTCAATCAATCATAGCTGTTGTTAAACATCTCATGGGTTTCTTGACTGCCTTCCCAATCCTTACTCAGGCCCTCTGCTGCAGGTTCTTCCGTGGAATTCCACATGCTGAATCCATCGGATCCGCCCCAATCCCCCATTGAATGATTGGGCGTAGGCTCAGAACCGTTGCCCATGACTGTTCCCTGTTCCTTCTTGTTCTCATGTTCCATAAAGCTCCCAACCTTTCCCAAAGCTATATTGATCAAGCAACAACATTATCAGTGTTCACTCTTATAAAAGGATTATGCATAGGAAAATAGAAATGCTTGTCCTTGCGCAGACCTATCAGGCAAACGTATACTCTAGGTTAAAGACTATACCGATTAACACTACTGGAGGTTTACATCCCTATTATGAAAGTGAAAGATATGATTAAGGAAAATAACGCCCTGCGCGAGCAGATGACGCCTTTCAATCGATCCTATTTTGAAGATATGATCCTAACGATGCGGGCCAGTAGGGTAGAAGCTCTCCGCGCTGAAGAACTTTTACTGGATGCAGCCAAGCTGCTTCTGAAAGAACAAAAAAAAGGTAAAAACGCTAAACAGGTGTTTGGCGAGAATCCGGATGATTATTTTAAAGAGATCATAGACAGCGTTCCCACACGCCCAGCGCGCAGCAAATGGAACTATTACTTGATGATTCCCTGCGCGGCTCTAACCTGTTTGTTCGGGATCTTAGCTATAGGTGGACTCTTCTTGCAATGGACTAACGGTTCACCCGGGATGTTCGGACAGATTAGCCTCTTCACACTCTTCGCTGTGGGGGCAGGTTCCATTATCTTAATCGAACTTATTATGAAATGGTTAACCTCCTTGTCTGAGGGGGATGCACCTAAAGCCCAACCCTTTGATATCAAGGGCCTTGGCGTCTATATCGGAATCGCCGTAGTTGCCGTATTCATTGGCTTGTACCTCGACCGGTTATTTCCGGTCATCACCTTATCCCCGTGGGTAAGCTTAATTGTTTCCCTGATCGGGGCCATTGGACTAAAATTTATATTTTTCAAAAAATAGTAGTCATGCTCCACCCGTACTTCATCCGATAGACAGGGGGATCTTTCATGAATAAGAAGCAATATATTCTCTATTCTGTTCTAGCAGTAACATTGGGATTAGGCGCTGTACCTATAGGAACGATTCAAGCTGAAGGCGCTGCCAGCCCTCCTGTGGGAGGCGCTAAAGCAAATCCTATGACAGCAAGCAATAATCATGCGGAGGCTATCTATAAAGCTGCATTGCCGCTGTTATCTTCCTCTAATAAGTTACCCGAAGCTATTAAATATTTGAACGCCAATATGTATGCGGTAGGTTCGTATCGTGCCACGATAATGACACTGAAGCTTGAGAATTTGCACAAGGCAGCGCTTCCGACGTGGGAGAGCAAATTCAGTACCAGCAATGTCCAGCGGAAGCTCACCGCCATCAATAAGGCTGGCGCTAGTATGAAGACCCTTGCTGATGCCACAGAAGACCTCACTCTGCGCACACTGCTAAAGAGTGCCAGCGAAAATGGATATAAACTGGAGACCGCGGAAGGCACTTTTTTCCCGGTGATCGATTATGAGGCTTACCGCAAATATAAGCTTTATGTCACTGACGATATCAGCGCGTATCTATCCATTATGGCTACGGAATCTGATCTGCCCTCCTCCAAGGATAACGGGCTGGTCATTGGTTGGACCGATGTAGCTGCACGAGCACTGTCTCAAGAGCAATTTATTCAAAATCATCCGAAATCGAACCGAATTTCAGCTGTGAAATCCTTATATTCTATCTATGTTAACAATACGTTTTACGGCCAGAATAACACGCCCCTTTTCCATTATGACAATCTTGAAATGGACTTGGAGGCGCAGAAAGCCTACTCTAGCATTCTCACCAAGAATAAAGACAACAGCCCATTCCTGCAGAAACTAGATGGCTTCATGAAATTGATGAAAGACAAAGATTATAAATTAACAGATGAAGTCGAACAATACCGTAAGACTGAATTACCTCTCTAGTATGATATACAAAAGGCCCGTCCCCATTCATTCCGGGACGGGCCTTTCTATGTTCATTACCGAAATGATTAAAGTGATGAAAGAAATTAAATAAGGATGTTAAAGAGATTGGAATCCTTATTGATTTCTACATAATCTACACCCTTCTGCTGCATCCGTTCGATAAGTGGTTCATAAGCCTCAATGGACAATAGCTCTATGCCTACAAGCGCGGGACCATTCTCTTTATCATGCTTCTTGATGTACTCGAAACGGGTAATATCATCCTCTGGACCGAGGATTTCGTCCAAGAACTCACGCAGGGCACCTGCCCGTTGTGGAAAGTTCACCATGAAGTAGTGCTTTAAGCCTTCGTAAATCAGTGACCGCTCTTTGATCTCCTGCATACGGTCAATATCGTTGTTACCACCACTGATGATACATACGACCGTCTTCCCGCGGATTTGATCACGGTATTGATCTAGTGCTGCAATAGGTAAGGAACCTGCCGGCTCAACCACTATAGCATTCTCGTTATACAGCTCCAGAATGGTGGTACAAGCCTTGCCTTCAGGCACCATCACGATATCATCCAGATGCCGGGAACAAATATCATAAGTCAGTCCGCCAACGCGCTTTACAGCCGCTCCGTCCACGAACTTGTTAATTTCTTTTAGCGTTACCACTTCTCCAAGTTTGATCGCTTCAGTCATTGAAGCAGCACCAAGCGGTTCCACACCAATCAACTTAGTGGATGGACTCACCGTCTTCACATAAGTGGCTATTCCTGCTGCCAGACCGCCCCCACCAATCGTTACGAACATGAAATCTGCAGGATGGTCCAGATTCTCCATTACTTCCATAGCTATCGTTCCATTGCCTGCAATAATTCTCGGCTCATCAAACGGGTGGATCAACGTCATACTATGGTCTATACAAGCTTGCAGCGCTTCATCATAAGCATCATCGAAGGTATCGCCCTTCAGGATGACTTCAACGAACTCACCGCCGAATTTCCGAACTTGTTTGATCTTCTGGTTAGGTGTCGTGGTTGGCATATAGATCTTGCCCTTAATTCCAAGTGCCTTACAGGAATAGGCTACACCTTGCGCATGATTTCCTGCACTCGCACAGACAATGCCTTTGGCTCTATCTTCTGCTGACAAACTACGAATCATATTATAAGCTCCGCGAATTTTGAAGGAGCGCACAATTTGCAAATCCTCACGCTTCAAATACACATCGCAATCATACTTGGCCGATAGTACGGCGTCACGCTGTAGTGGAGTCCGGATGATGACCTCCCGCAGTACGTGATGAGCCCGTACGATATCTTCCATTCCTACGATTCGGTCTTCCTCTTCTCTCATAACCCTCTCGCCTCACTATCATCTATTCATTCTACTTCTTGTAAACATACTCTCCCAAAGACATTTTTTCAAGCATTGTCCGCTGTACACAATACAATTATTAATTCAAATCTTATACTTTTTTATATTAAAAAGAGACTACAGGAATCTCCTATAGTCTCTTAAGTTCATGTACGTCCAAGATCTGAATTCTACTAATCCTGTTGCTTCAGCATCCACTTCAATAGATCAGGTAGGCTTGTCCACAAACGTGAGTGTACAATCACATATTCGATAGCTTCATTAGCGTCGCCCATCCCCACAAAATCCGGAAGATTATGCGGCAATCTTTTGAGCCCTAACAAATAATCAGGCACATGCTTGTTCACATTCCGCGCTACGCGGTACAACATTTTCAGTTGGGACGTAATCCCATTCTTTTTATATTCTAAGACCATACGGTCGTAAGCTACTGTCGCCGCTGCATCATTACCAAACTTCTCCAGAACATTTTCTGTCTTCTTGAGCTTATTGGTGTAGAGATACGCAGCCGTAAGAAGGTAACGCGCACCAGTGTTATCTTCAGGATTCAATTCAAGAATATGCTCAAGTACTTTTTGTGCTTCTTCAGCATTTCCGCTAAACCAGCAGGAGTCAGCGTAGCTTTTACAGATTCGAATGTATGGACGCGTCTCGTGGAGGCCCCAGAAATGTCCTTTATTCTCTGCAAAAAAAGCTTCTCCCAGCTCACGCGCACCCGCTTCCATCCCTGCTTTCAGGAAAGCACGAGCATCTGCTTCATTCTCTGCTTCCTCAGCCAAAATGAGATAAGCATCCGGACTGTCCGGATAAACCTCTAATGCGGCTTCAGCTAACTGTATCCGGCGGTTGGATGAATTGGTTTGCATAGCCTTTTGTAATAGTGCTTGCTCCTGATCCTTCGGACTGCCTGAGATGTTCAGCAAAAGTAACTCTTCTTCCGCACCACCCATGCCATATTCCTCAATGTAATTGAGCATCTCTTTAACTTTTCTAGAGATGGTAGGCGTAGTAACCTCATGTTTGGTAGCAAGATCCGCTTGTGTTAGGGAGAAGCCATATTCTTCAGACAAAATAAATTCGATCGCCGCGCAGAAAGAGCCCATTTTCTTCACAGCAGGCTTAGTCTTACGGGAATAACCATTCCACAGAACTAAAGCTTCCCAAATAAGCTCTCTATCATAGCTTTCTCTCATGCTCTCAATAAGGTGCAGCGCCAGTTGTTCATGTGCCGGATGCTCCCAATTCAGATCACGTGTTACTTTTTTTCTAAGCGTAGCAAGAGTAAGCTTCACTTCAGGTTGTGCAACGGGTTCCTGTTTCTCAGCCACAGTCTCGCTAGCTGCTGCTTCTTCCTTGTTTACAAGCTGCATGATGGACTCTACGGCAGAAGTTTCTTTACCAAGACAGCATTTCTTATATTTTTTCCCGCTTCCGCAAGGACACAAGTCATTTCTTCCAATCTTACTCAAAACGAATTCCTCCTTAAATCTGTGAGTAGCCATTCGCCATAAGCGTAATCGCTAGTATGCACTATAAGTATCATCATTTCCAGGCACGAGGCATCCTTTATAAGGTTACTGCACAAAGTCTGAAGGACTCCGATTTAAAAGGGCCTTCCCATGATCGGAAAGGCCCTTATCTGTATATATCCGCACATTTTCCCCCGTACGTGTAGTATTATAGCACTTCTTCTATCACTTGTCAGTCCTTTTTTAGGACTTAAAGCGCAAAAAAATGCTAGATACAGTTCTTTATCCTTATACCAATGCCTTCATAGCGATATCGGTACGATTTTGTTTCCCGGAAAAAGTGATTCCTTCTGCCCTAGCGTAAGCTACAGCACGAGCTTCAGCAATCGTAGCACCTAGGCCTACCACGCCTAGTACCCGACCACCATTCGTCACCCAGCTTCCGTCTTCACCACGCGCCGTACCAGCATGGAAGATTAGCCCTCCTTGGCTGTCTTCAAGACCTTCAATGGGTACACCCTTTGGATAAGGACCTGGATATCCTCCCGAAGCGAGAACTACGCATACAGCTGCATCGTCGCTCCATTCAATGTCGATATCTGTAAGTCTGCCCTCTGTGACTGCCAGAAAGATTTCTAGCAAGTCACTCTTGAGTCTAGGCAACACGACCTGTGTCTCAGGATCACCGAAACGGGCATTAAATTCAATCGTCTTCGGTTTCCCCTCTGGAGAAATCATCAGTCCCGCAAACAGTACACCGCTGAAGGGACGACCTTCGTCCACCATGGCTTTTGCTGTCGGCTTAATGATAGTCTCAATCGCTTCTTGGATAATGGCCTCATCAATATGTGGTAAAGGCGAATAGGTACCCATTCCACCGGTATTAGGACCTTTATCTCCATCAAATACCGGCTTATGATCCTGAGCAGCAGCCATAGGACGTACCGTTTCTCCATCGACAAATGCCAAAATCGACATTTCCTGTCCAGCTAGAAATTCCTCAATAACAACCTGAGCGCCTGCTTCACCGAATACCTTAGTGACCATAATATCAGCGAGCGCTAGCTCAGCTTCTTCCCGAGAATAAGCTACTGTCACGCCTTTGCCTGCTGCCAGCCCATCTGCCTTGATTACGATCGGAAGCGGCTGTTCCCGCAAATAAGCTAACGCAGCTTCATAGTCGTCGAATTTCTCATAGGCTGCTGTCGGAATATTATATTTATGCAGAAGATCCTTCATAAAGGTTTTGCTGCCTTCGATCTCCGCTGCATTCTTGCGTGGGCCAAACACAGGAATATCCTGTGCTTCAAAAGCGTCCACAATCCCAGCAGCGAGCGGATCATCTGGCCCGATGACAACAAGACCTACTTCCTTCTCTTTCGCAAAAGCCGTCAGACGATCGAACTCAAAGACTCCGATCGGCACACATTCGGCTAACTGCGCAATCCCGGCGTTGCCGGGTGCGCAATAGATTTTACCTGCTTTGGGGCTTTGGGATAAACTCCAGATTATCGCATGTTCCCGGCCGCCACCGCCAACCACTAAAATATCCATTAGAATATGATCCTCCCAGTGCTCTAGTGTTTGAAATGACGGACGCCTGTGAAGACCATAGCAATACCATACGCATTAGCGACCTTAATCGATTCTTCGTCTTTAATGGAGCCGCCAGGCTGAATCACAGCAGTGATTCCTGCCTTTGCTGCCATTTCAAGCGTATCGCCCATGGGGAAGAAAGCGTCGGAAGCGAGTACGGCTCCCTTAGATTTTTCACCAGCTTGTTCGATGGCAATTTTAGCTGCACCTACACGGTTCATTTGTCCTGCACCTACGCCAACAGTCATATCATCAGCAGCCAGTACAATCGCATTAGACTTCACATGCTTAACTACCTTCCATCCGAACAACAACTGCTTCAATTCTTCTTCGGTTGGTTTACGGTCCGTAACAACTTGTAGATCATCCGGGTTCACAGAGTGCACATCGCTCTCCTGTACAACCATTCCTCCATCGATGGAGGTAACTACGAAGCTGCTCTTACGCGCACTAGCCGTACTAAGATTACCGATTTTAAGCAAACGGAGATTCTTTTTCTTCGTAAGGATTTCCAGTGCTTCTTCCGTAAAGCCTGGTGCCAACACGATTTCGAGGAAAATATCTTTCAGCAGATTTGCTGTGTCTGCATCAATAATGCGGTTTGCTGCTACAATCCCACCAAAGATAGAAGTTGGATCCGCGTTGTAAGCTTTTTGATAAGCTTCGTATACACTTTCACCCGCACCTACACCACAAGGGTTCATATGTTTAACCGCTACGACAGCAGGCTCTTCAAATTCTTTCACAATTTGCAGTGCTGCGTTTGCATCATTGATATTGTTGTAAGACAACTCTTTGCCGTGCAATTGCTCAGCCGCAGTGAGTGTATCCAGTGCCGCCAATGGCTTGCGATAGAAAGCCGCTTTTTGATGCGGGTTCTCACCATAACGCAGATCCTGAATCTTCTCATAAGTCACGGTGTAGCGCTCTGGTAGAGGCTCGCCAGTAACGTTAGCCAAATAATCGGAAATTAAGGCATCGTAAGCCGCCGTATGACGGAACACTTTTGCCGCAAGACGTTTGCGTGTTTCTAGCGTTGTATCTCCACCTGCGCGAACTTCTTCAAGCACTGTAGCGTAGTCATTAGCATCCACCACTACACTCACAAAAGCATGGTTCTTCGCCGCAGAACGCAGCATTGTAGGTCCGCCGATATCGATATTCTCGATGGCTTCCTCGTAGGATACGTCAGGTTTTGCGATCGTTTCCGCGAACGGATACAGATTCACAACAACCAGATCGATGTAATCCAGACCCAGCTCTTTCATTTGACGCGTGTGCTCCTCATTATCACGAACCGCAAGCAATCCGCTGTGTACAGCAGGGTGCAAGGTTTTGACACGTCCGTCCATGATTTCCGGGAATCCTGTCACATCGGAAATCCCGATGACTGGAACACCTTCTTTAGCCAAAAGCGTGCTTGTTCCACCTGTAGAGATAATTTCTACGCCTAATGCAGACAACTCGCGGCAAAAATCCACGATACCTTGTTTATCCGATACGCTGACTAGCGCTCTTTTGATACTCACTTTGAATAGTCCCCCTTCAGGTTGTACAAACTTATACTTTCTTATATTTTGAAGAAAACCCACAACGCGACACAGAACGCCGCTTATGCAATATTTCCCGAGAAATACCCTGAAACAGCTCGGTCTGTCACCAAATGTCGATCCAAAACTTCAAATGGCTGTGGTGCAGCTTACTTTTCGCGGATAATCGCCTTTCTTCCACTCAGTTCCACTTTCCCGCTGGCAATAGCGCCAACCACTTCGGGATACAGCTCATACTCAACCTTATGAATACGTTCTGCCAATGCATCCGCCGTGTCGTTATCCTGCAGGGCTACGCTGCGCTGAGCAATAACAGGCCCGGTATCCATACCTCCATCGACAAAATGCACAGTAACACCCGTCAGCTTCACGCCATAATCCAGCGCTTGTCCGATTGCATCTTTTCCTGCAAAAGCAGGCAGCAGCGATGGATGAATGTTAATAATTCGTCCAGCATACGGCGTTAAAAGCACTGGCGTAATAAGACGCATGTATCCTGCCAGCACAACCAGCCCGATTTCCCGCCGCTGAAGCTCTGCTACAATCTCTGCTTCGTAGAGTTCACGGCTGGCGAAGTCTTTTGGCCGCAGCAAGAGGGCGGGAATGCCCGCATCCTCCGCTCGCTTAGCTACAGGTGCCTCTGGCTTGTCAGATACAAGCAGCTCAATATTGCCCTCACCAAGCAAGCCTGCTCTCTGTGCATCGATCAGTGCAGCAAAATTACTGCCTTGCCCAGAAGCAAAAACAGCGATTCGACTTAATTGCATCACACTTCAGCTCCAGTAAAGGTTACTTTGCGTTCCCCTTCTGTCACTTTACCAATGATATAAGCCTCTTCTCCGCTCGCTTTGAGCAGTTCAAGAGCACGTTCTCCATCAGCAGCACTAACGATCAGAACAAGTCCAATTCCCATATTAAAAGTAGTAAACATATCACGGTTGCTTACGTTTCCTTTGTTCTGCATCAATCCGAAGATCGGCAGAATCGGCCACGATCCGTAATTAATCTCCACATCTACACCGTCAGGCAATACGCGCGGGATGTTCTCGATGAATCCGCCACCCGTAATATGTGCCATCCCTTTCACCGGAAGCTGCTCCAAGAGCGCCAGCAAAGGCTTCACATAAATCTTAGTTGGTGCCAGAAGGACATCGACAAGCGGAGCTCCAAGCTCCGGAAGCACATCATTCAGGCCATAGCCATCTTCCTCAAGCAAAAGCTTACGCACCAGCGAGAAGCCGTTGCTGTGCACCCCACTGGAAGCCAAACCAATCACTGTATCTCCAGCAGCGATGTTAGCGCCTGTTACCAGCTTCGCTTTGTCAGCAACGCCAACTGTGAATCCAGCGATATCATATTCGCCCGCTGAATACATGCCTGGCATTTCAGCCGTTTCGCCGCCAATCAGCGCACAACCTGCTTGGTGACAGCCCTCTGCGATTCCTGCTACAATCGCTTCGATTTTCTCCGGCACGACTTTGTCGCAAGCCAGATAGTCGAGGAAAAATAACGGCTCCGCGCCTTGCACTACAATGTCGTTCACGCACATAGCTACAGCATCGATCCCAATCGTGTCATGGCGATCCGCCGCGAACGCGATTTTGAGCTTCGTGCCTACACCATCAGTTCCCGATACGAGCACAGGCTCTTCATATTTATCTTTATTGAGGCCAAACAACGCTCCGAACCCACCAAGATCCGTCATTACTTCTGGACGGTAAGTACGTTTTACGTGCTTTTTCATGCGTTCTACCGCTTCGTTACCAGCCGCAATATCCACTCCGGCGTTTTTATAAGCTTCCGACACTTGGGACACCTCATCTTATTTTAATTTAGAGCGCGTTTGCGGGGCATTCGGGATTTGTTTGGTGGTTATACGGGAGCTATTACAAGGAATGTTTGGACTTCCGATCGCTGTTATGTTTGGATTTCCTGATTTAAACCGCTATCTGCGGTAGAAATCCAAACATAAGCGTATGCTTACGAAGCGAGCTTTCCTTCGGAAAGCTTTCGGGCGAACGCTAACGCTTCTACAGTTCCAAACTTCCTCTCCATAACTCCCTCCAACCACCGCTTTCACCCTACTGCAAGCCGCAGTGCGCGCCTTGCACACGAACCTCAAGACCTCGGTGCATGAGCTGCGCCATGCACCTCCTTAAGCGAAACAAGCGGGTCCTGCATTTGCGCAGCAAACAGGGACGAGCTTGGCGAGCTGCTCTTGGCGCTCAGGGCGCAGCCGAGCGCCTTCCTTAGCGAGACTAGCGACAGCTTGGCGAGCCAGTCCCGGCGGCGATAAGCAGCCGGGGGGCGGAACGCCGTAAAGCGTGTCCCGACCGTGCGAAGCACACAGGGACAAAGCGAGCACCTGCATCCACACCCTCTTAGCAAGCTATAACCAAACTCCTACCGCCGAGCTTTCGGGTGGCCGGAGGGCAGAGCCCTTCGGAATCCCCCTTAGCAAGGGGGACTTAGGGGGATGGACCTACGCTAGCAACTGCAACCGTCCTTTTCCGCCCCGCCAAAATCAACCTGCGTCGGGTAATCGTTATCGAAGCAAGAAAGGCATAAGCCGCCTTTGTAATCATCTTTGTTGTGACCACCAATGGAAGTGATTAGGCCCTCCGGTGACAAGAATGCCAAGGAATCGGCATTGATCTCTTCGCACATTTCCGCAATGGTCTTGTAGGATGCGATGAGATCGCGGCGGTCTGGGGTATCAATGCCGTAGAAGCAAGGATTCTTAAAAGGCGGCGATGTAATCCGCACATGCACTTCAACAGCTCCCGCTTCACGGAGCAGATTGACGATCCGCCGTGAAGTTGTTCCACGCACGATGGAATCATCGATCATGACGACACGTTTGCCATCAACCACACTGCGCACGGCGCTTAGCTTCATTTTCACACCTTGCTCACGCAGCTCTTGGCTCGGCTGGATGAAGGTCCGGCCTGTATACTTGTTCTTGATGAGACCAAGCTCATAAGGAATACCCGTCTGCTCCGCAAATCCAATGGCTGCCGAGATACTTGAATCCGGTACACCAGTTACGAGGTCAGCATCTACGAAAGCTTCTAATGCCATGCGGCTACCCATCCGCTTACGGGCGGTGTGCAGGTTAGCGCCATTCATATCACTGTCTGGGCGAGAGAAGTAAATATACTCCATCGCGCAAAGCGCTTTACGTTTTGGCTCGGTAAAACGATCCTCTAACAGGCCATTTTTATCAAGCACGAGCAGTTCGCCAGGTTCGATATCACGGACTAACTGTGCTCCGATAACTTCTAAGGCGCAAGATTCGGAAGCAAAAATATAGGCGTCGCCGATCCGTCCCATTACAAGCGGACGCAAACCATGGGAATCCGAAGCGACAATTAATTTGTCATTCGTCATAAGCAGAAAAGCAAACCCGCCAACCAGTTGTTTTAACGCATCCTTAGCCGCTTCAACAAAATCCTTTGGCGAACGCGCAATCAGATGTGCCAGCACTTCTGTATCACTTGTGGTTTGGAAGATCGATCCGCTTTGCTCAAGCTGTTTACGAATCAACGGTTCATTTACTATGTTACCGTTCGTAGCAATCGCTAAATCGCCGTCACGATATTTAAATACGAGCGGCTGTGCATTGGTTAAGCGGCTGTCTCCGCTAGTCGAGTAACGCACATGCCCGATGGACATGTCTCCAACTAGGGAAGCAATTTTGTCCTTGTCGAATACTTCTTTTACTAACCCCATCCCGCGGTGATAGTTGAAATCACGACCATCTGCTACGCAGATGCCCGCACTTTCTTCCCCACGGTGCTGTAAGGCGTGCAAGCCATAATAAGACATGGACGCCGCTTCCGGGTGTCCGAAGACCCCGAAAACGCCGCATTCTTCTTTTAATGTGTCAAAAATATCTCCCGAGCCCGTTCCTTCATTGTAAAAGTCACCAGTCCACAGGATAGGAGTCTCCTGCTCTTTCCCGGTCTTTATTTCATAAGACATGGAATAGCATCCTCCCAAACGAATTTTAGGTTCGCTACATCTTCATCTAATACGGATGCACCGTCCAGATTTACGCGCAGTCTGTCTCCACCTACAGTTCCGATGATTTCTACGGGTACGCCGCTGGCAGCAATCGCTGCTTTCAGCTCTTCCGCACGTTCAGGCGCTGCCGTCAGCACGATACGTGATTGGCTTTCGCTGAACAATGCTACATCGGATCTAAGTCCATTAGCAGATAGTTCAACGTTCGCACCAACGCCACCGCTGATGCAGCTCTCTGCAAGTGCTACAGCAAGGCCGCCTTCGGACAAGTCATGTGCCGAACGCACCAGACCGCCGCGAATTGAGCTAAGCACTGCGCTCAGCAGTTTTTTCTCCGTATCCAAATCCAAAGCTGGAGGACGGCCTTCCGTTACACCATGAACGGCATATTGAAATTCACTACCGCCAAGCTCCGCTTTTGTTACGCCTAGCAGAAGGATGGAATCTCCTTCTTGTTTGAAGCCTTGAGTCGTAATATGATCCGTATCCGTTACTAAACCAACCATGCCGACAACCGGCGTTGGGTAGATGGAGCCCGTAGTATTTTCGTTATAAAGACTGACATTCCCGCCGATAACCGGAGTATCCAGCACACGACAAGCTTCAGCCATCCCATCAACCGCACGCTCCATTTGCCAGAACACATCAGGTTTCTCAGGGTTTCCGAAGTTTAGGTTATCGGTAATAGCAAGCGGTTCAGCACCCGAACAAACGATGTTACGAGCCGCTTCGCTGACGGCAATCCGTCCACCCACTTCAGGATCAAGATAGACGTAACGACCGTTACAGTCCGTAGTCATCGCAAGTCCTTTACGTGTGCCATGAATGGTAACTACAGCCGCATCAGATCCAGGTCGAACAGCCGTACTAGTCCGTACCATGTAATCATACTGGTTGTATACCCAGGCTTTGCTTGCTACGGTTGGTGATCCAAGCACCGTGCGCAGTGCGCCGCCTAGATCCGTAACTTCCGCGTAACGAAGCGTATCTACTGATTCATTTTCTACATAATAAGCAGGAACCTCAGATGGTTTGTTATACACTGGACACTCATCCACAAGCGCTGTTACTGGCATGTCACCAACAACCTCACCGTGATGGTACAGCTTCAAGCGACCATCATCCGTAACTTTACCGACCTTACAGCAGATAACGCCCCAGCGATCAAAAATCTCTTGCGCCTGTGCCTCATCCTTCGGCTCTACTACGAACAACATCCGTTCCTGCGATTCCGAAAGCATCATTTCATAAGGGGTCATGCCATCTTCACGTTGTGGCACCTGATCCAGATACAGCTCCAAACCGTTGCCCGCTTTACTTGCCATCTCGGCACTAGAGCAGGTAAGTCCAGCCGCACCCATATCCTGAATCCCAATAACGATGCCGCTGTCGATCAATTCCAGGCAAGATTCCATTACGAGTTTCTCCATAAACGGATCGCCTACTTGTACAGCTGTACGTTTAGCTTCTGACTCTTCACTTAGTTCAACGGATGCAAAAGTAGCCCCATGAATCCCATCACGTCCAGTAGGAGGACCTACGTAGAAGACGGGGTTCCCTACACCTTTAGCGACACCACGTTGGATTTTATCATGATCAATTAGACCGACACACATTGCGTTAACAAGCGGGTTACCGTCATAGCTATCATCGAACATGATTTCGCCGCCCACGGTTGGAATCCCGATACAGTTACCATAGCCAGCAATACCAGACACCACATGCTCGAACAAATATTTCACGCGATCGCTTTCCAGCTTGCCGAAACGCAAGGAATTGAGCAGTGCGATAGGTCTTGAGCCCATGGAAAAAATATCACGAATGATCCCACCTACGCCTGTTGCCGCACCTTGAAAAGGTTCTACCGCTGAGGGGTGGTTATGACTTTCAATTTTGAATACAACCGCTTGGTTATCTCCGATATCTACAATCCCTGCGCCCTCGCCAGGTCCCATCAGGACACGTGGCCCAGTAACTGGGAAACGTTTCAACAATGGCTTAGAGTTCTTGTATGCACAGTGTTCGGACCACATTACGCTGAACACGCCAATTTCAGTATAGTTCGGCAAACGTCCCATAAAAGACTTGATGAGCTCATATTCGCTGTCCGACACACCGAATTGGCTGTAAATTTTCTGCTCTGCGATCTGTTCTGCGGTCGGTTCCTTAACGGATACTTGCTGCGTCATGACGATCCCTCCAAGTCTTCAGTATAGATGTGAACATTCGTTTGCCATCTTCAGATCCGAGCAAGCTGTTAGCTGCACGCTCAGGGTGAGGCATCATGCCGACTACATTCCCCTGCACATTACTAACACCCGCAATATCAGCTACAGAGCCATTAGGATTATCGCTATATGTGAACACAATCTGATTGTTAGCTTTTAGCTCAGCTAAAGTCTCTTCATCACAGTAGTAGTTTCCTTCGCCGTGAGCGATCGGGATGACGATTTCTTCATCCTTAGCATAATCAATAGTAAATGGGGTTTCGTTATTAACAACCTTAAGCACTGTATCATGACAACGGAACTTCATGGACATGTTACGACGCAGCGCGCCTGGCAATAAACCAGCCTCAGTAAGAATTTGGAACCCGTTGCAAATGCCTAGCACGAATTTCCCTTGCTCTGCTGCTTTAGCAACCTCAGCCATTACAGGAGCAAATCTTGAAATCGCGCCGCAGCGCAGGTAATCACCATATGAGAATCCGCCTGGAACCAAAATGCAATCATACGCCGACAAATCTGTCGCTGTATGCCACACATAATCGACTGGTTCGCCGAGACTGTCCTCTACCGCCTTGTAGCAATCAATATCACAGTTAGAGCCTGGGAAGACAAGTACAGCAAATTTCATGTCGTTTAGTCCTCCAATTCGTAGCGGTAATCCTCGATCACCGTGTTGGCAAGTAGCTTTTCGCACATTTCCTTGAGGCGCACTTCTGCTTCAGCACGGTTATCCGTGTCTAAAGTCAGCTCCATATATTTCCCAATACGCAAACTTTCAACTTCTTGAAAACCTACCGAATGAAGTGCTCCTTGCACTGCTACACCTTGTGGATCGAGAACGCTCTTCTTAATGGTGACATATACCGTCGCTTTTAACATATGCTTGTAGTTCCTCCTAAATTTTTATGTGTATATACTTTCTGAAAGCTGAAACTCTACTAAAAGTAACTCTAGCTTTAAAAACATACACTTCATTTATTCCCATGAGTAAACACACAATGTTGAGCTATAAAGACTTGCCAGTAAGACGATGATAAATGTCAAGATAACGGCGCGTAGTTTCTTCAACTACTTCTAGTGGAAGTGGATCCGGTTTGCTATTTTTATCCCAGGAGGATGCAGATAGATACGTACGAACAGGTTCTTTATCCATACTATCAATTTCGATATCAAGCGCGTATTTGTCCTTGGCCCAGAAACGTGAAGCATCCGGCGTAAAAATCTCATCTATCAGAATCACCTTGCCATCCAGCAAGCCGAATTCAAATTTGCAATCTGCTAGAATGATTCCCCGCTCCGCACAATACTCTCTGGCAAAAGAGAACAATTGCAAGCTCTTCTCCTGCAGCTCGAGTGCCAGATCAGCACCGATTAGCTCCTGCATCTTTTCAAAAGGAATATCCTCATCATGACCTACATCGTTTTTAGCCGCAGGGGTAAAGATTGGCTGTGCCAGCAGCGCATTTTTGCGCAAGTTCTTAGGAAGCTCAATACCATTCACTTTGCCCGTTTCTTGATACTGTCTCCAGCCCCCACCAGTGATACACCCACGAACAACACATTCGATATCGATGCGCTCTGCTTTGCGTACCACCATAACACGGTTTCTGAGAGCTTCCTTGTCCTTAACGATGTCTCCGAGCAGATCCACATCGATATGAACGACATGATTCTCCATCAGCTCTTTGGTCTTTCCAAACCAGAACGCACTCAGACGGTTAAGCACATTGCCCTTTTCAGGTACCGCCGGGTCCAGCACATAGTCAAAAGCAGATATCCGATCCGTGACGACGATCAGTACATTCTCCCCTAAATCATATAGCTCACGAACTTTCCCTTTATAGAGCAGCGGCGCATTGATGAGTTCCACGGCTGTGGATACGGCCGACGATGTCATGACCTTTCCTCCCTTGAACTAATGATCTTCCTAAGTTGGGCTGGTCTAGGAGGAAGCACTTCCGAGGAATGTTTGGACTTCCGATCGCTGTTATCCTCAGA
>NZ_NFUX01000171.1:0-511 GCF_002264385.1 Paenibacillus sp. VTT E-133280 | reverse complement strand
TATTGTCGGTGGTCACAGCCATACACAACTGGATCAAGCCGTTGTAGATAACAGCGATCCAAAAGCACCGAAGCTTATTGTACAAACCGGTGAAAAAGGACTATTCCTTGGTAAACTTGAAGTTAAATTTAACAAAGATGGCGTACTAACTACTTGGAAAGACCAATTAATCTCCATCGATGCTAAGAATGGCGCTAACTATGTTATCGCAGAGGATCCTGAAGCCAAATTGATCTTGGAAACCGAATATAAACCGGGTATTGAGGAACTGGGCAATGAGGTAGTAGGTAATTCAGAGGTTGTCCTAAACGGCGTTCGTGACAATGTTCGCACAAAGGAAACCAATCTCGGTAACCTGATTGCCGATGGTATGCTCTTTGCAGCCAAAAAAGCTGGTACTAATGCTGTAATCGCCCTGCAAAATGGCGGCGGCATTCGCGAATCTATCAATGAAGGACCGATTACACAAAGCGAAGTACTCGGCGTACTTCCATTCAACAACGATCTGGTT